>CAZEIW010000174.1:0-37008 GCA_964512305.1 uncultured Burkholderiaceae bacterium
CCAGGATCCAGAGCGGCACGGCCTGCGCCAGGCGCAGCCGTGACAGCGCCACGCGGCGCTTCTGTCCCTGCGACAGATGCCGCGCCAGCACGTCGTGGAAGGATCCCAGGCCGAGCTCGGCGAGCGCCTCGGCGGTCCGCGCCGGCGAGGCATCGCGCGCGGCGATCGCCGCCGCGAGGAGCACGTTCTCGGCCGCGGTCAGATCGTCCTTGACCCCGTTCAGGTGGCCGACGTAGATCAGGTCGGCGCCGAACTCGTCGCGCGCCCGCCGTATGTCGCGGCCGCGCCAGCGCACCTCGCCCGCCGTCGGCGCCAGCAGGCCGCACAGGATCCGCAGCAGGCTCGTCTTGCCCGCCCCGTTGTCGCCGGCGATGTGCAGGCATTCGCCCGGCGCGAGGGCGAACCGCAGCTGCTCGAACAGCAGCCGTTCGCCTCGCACGCAACGAAGATCGATGCTTTCAAGCATTGAAGGGCGATCCGCCGGACCCGGCGCAAAGGCGGCAAGGGTAAGCGAAACCGCAAAGGGCGCCAAGCGACGCCCCCGACGCAGCCTCGGCGCCGCGGCGGTCCGCGTCGAATCGAGGCCGGCGGCGGCGGTGGCGCGGTCGGGCTCCTGCCGCCTGCGCGTTCCGGTCGCCTTCGCCGGGCGCGCGCAGCCTGGACCCGGCGACCGGCACGCGCGCGTCAGTCGTCCGACATCAGCAGGACGACCGCGTACGCGGCGATCCCCTCGCCGCGCCCGGCGAATCCGAGCTTCTCGGTCGTCTTGCCCTTGATGCCGATCCGATCGACGTCGATCGCCAGCACGCCCGCGATCGACGCCCGCATCGCGTCGACATGAGGGGCGATCCTGGGTTGCTGGGCGACCACTGTGCAGTCGATGTTGACGATGCGCCACCCGGCGTCGAACACGCGCCGCGCCACCGCGGCCAGCAGCTGGCGGCTGTCGGCGTCCTTGTGGCGCGCGTCGGTGTCGGGGAACAGGCGGCCGATGTCGCCCATCGCGGCGGCGCCGAGCAGCGCGTCGGCGATCGCGTGCAGCAGCACGTCGGCATCGGAGTGTCCCAGCAGACCGCCGGCGTGCGCCAGCTCGACGCCACCGATGACCAGGCGCCTTCCGGGCACGAGCGCGTGCACGTCGAACCCCTGCCCGATCCGTATCCGGCCAGGCATCGCCGCTCACCACCTACCCTGCGCGCGCAGGATCGCCTCCGCGAGGCCCCAGTCCTGCCTCGTGGTGACCTTCAGATTCGACGCCAGACCGGCAACGAGCCGCGGTCTGAGCCCCAGGCGCTCGACCGCCGCCGCTTCGTCGGTGATCGCGGCGAGGTCCGTGACCGATTCGAGCGCGCGCGCGAGCAGGCCGACGCGGAACATCTGCGGCGTCAGTGCCCGCCACAGCCCGCCGCGCTCGACCGTGCCCGCGATGCGGCCGCCGGACTCGCGCTTGAGGGTATCGGCGACCGCCAGCGCCAGGATGCCGCCCTGTTCGTCGCCATTGCGGCGATCGGCTTCGACGGCATCGATCAGCGCGGCCAGCTCGTCGCGCGCCAGGCACGGCCGCGCCGCGTCGTGCACCAGCACGAAGTCGTCTTCCCGCGCGGCCAGCGCGCGCAGCCCGTTGCGCACGCTCTCGGCACGCGATGCGCCGCCCGCGCCCGCGATCGCCACTCGCGCAGGCAGCGCCAGCGCGCGCGCTCGATCGTCGCCCGGCGCGGTCACGACCGTCACCTGCTCGACGCGCGGGTCGGCGAGCAGCGCCTGCACCGACCATTCGAGCAGGGTTCGACCGGCCAGCGACAGGTACTGCTTGGGCCGATCGGCGCCCATGCGGCTGCCGCTGCCGGCGGCGGGGATGAGGCCCACGATTCGAATCGGCAAGGTGCGCAGCTTCCGGTCTCGGAACAAGCCGCGCGCGAGCGAAGAGGCGCGCGTGCGTCCAACCCTATAATAGCGGCCCACCTGCGGTACCGATGCCGATTTCAGAGCCGATTGAAGCAAAGCAGACCGAACGCACGCGCGGCCCGTCGACTGCACGCGGGCCGGAAACGGGCCGCTTCGAGCTGACGCTGCCCGAGCTGCGCGCGGGAGAGCGTTACGCGATCGCGCGTCCGCCCGGGTCGGGCGACGCGCTGCTGCTGGGGCGCCAGGCATCGGCGGCCCGGGCGCGCGGCCAGCTGACGCTGGTCGTTTGCGCCGATGCGCTCGACGCGCAGCGCCTGACCGAGGAACTGCCCTATTTCGAGCCGCGCCTCGAAGTGCATGCGCTGCCGGACTGGGAGACGCTGCCCTACGACATCCTGTCGCCTCACCAGGACCTCGTCTCCGAGCGCCTCGAGACCCTTTACCGTCTGATGTCGCGCGGCGCGCCGCAGCCGCAGGCCGAGATCGACGTGCTGGTGGTCGCGGCGACCACCGCGCTGGCGCGCCTGACCCCGCCCGAATTCATCGCCGCGCGCACCTTCTATTTCCGCCAGGGCGACACGATCGATCCGGATCGCCTTCGCGCGCAGATGGTGATGGCCGGATACCAGCACGTCTCGCAGGTGGTCGCGCCGGGCGAGTTCTCGATCCGCGGCGGGTTGATCGACCTGTTTCCGACCGGGTCGGCGGTCCCGTACCGCCTCGATCTGCTCGATGCGATGATCGAGACCATCCGGACCTTCGATCCGGACACGCAGCGCAGCCTGTATCCCGTACCGCAGGTGCGGCTGCTGCCGGGGCGCGAATTTCCGTTCGACGAGGCCTCGCGCGGCGCCTTCCGCGGGCGCTGGCGCGAGCAGTTCGAGGGCGACCCGAGCCGCGCGCCGCTTTATCGCGACGTCGGCAACGGCATACCGACCGCGGGAATCGAGTACTACCTGCCGCTTTTCTTCGAGCGCACCGCGACGCTCGCCGACTACCTGCCGGCACATGCGCAGGTGGTGCTGCTCGGCGACGTCGAGGCCGCCTGCAGGCGGTTCTCCACCGAAACCGCCGAGCGTTTCCGCTTTCTCGCCCGCGACACGCTGCGCCCGTGCCTGCCGCCGGAGCGGCTGTTCATGAACGCCGAGCAGTTCTTCGCCGGCATCAAGCCGTTCGCGCGCCTGGCCGTCACCGAATCCCACGGCGCCGCGCCGGCTCCGGCCGGGCCCGAACCGGACTTCGCGCCGCTGCCGGCGCTGGCGATCGACCGCAAGGCACCCGACCCGCTGCAGCAGATGCGCGCCTGGAGCGCCCGATTCGACGGTCGCGTGCTGCTGGTCGCGGATTCGCCCGGGCGCCGCGAGACGATCTCGCAACTGCTCACCGACGCCCGCTTCGAATTCGCCGACAGCGCCGATTTCGACGCCTTCGCCGCCGGCGACGCGCGCGTCGCGCTCGGGATCGCCCCGCTGCACCAGGGCTTCACCCTGCCGCGCGCGAAGCTGGCGATCGTGACCGAGGCCGAGCTGTACGCGGCCAGCCCGCGCCGGCTGCGCCAGCGCCACCGCGAGCGGGCGTCCAACGTCGACGCGATGGTGCGCGACCTCGCCGAGCTGCGCGTCGGCGACCCGGTCGTCCACGTCGAGCACGGCATCGGGCGCTACCTCGGCCTCGAATCGCTCGATCTCGGCGAGGGCGCGGCCGAATTCCTGCATCTCGAATACGCTCGCGAGGCCAAGCTCTACGTCCCGGTGGCGCAGCTGCACCTGATCGGTCGCTACAGCGGCGCCGACCCGGCGGCCGCGCCGCTGCACACGCTCGGGTCGGGCGACTGGGAGCGGGCGCGACGCAGGGCGGCGCGCCTGGTGCGCGACACGGCGGCCGAGCTGCTCAACCTGTATGCGGCGCGCGCCGCGCGCCAGGGTCACGCCTTCGCGTTCGCCGAGCGCGACTACGCGGCCTTCGCCGAGGGATTCGCCTTCGAGGAGACCCCCGACCAGCAGGCTGCGATCGAGGCCGTGCTGCGGGACATGCGGGCGGGATTCCCGATGGATCGCCTGGTCTGCGGCGACGTCGGCTTCGGCAAGACCGAGGTCGCGCTGCGAGCGGCGTTCGCGGCGGTCGCGGACGGAAAGCAGGTGGCGGTGCTGTGCCCGACGACGCTGCTCGCCGAGCAGCACGCGCAGACGTTTCGCGACCGCTTCGCTGACTGGCCCGTGCGCATCGTCGAGCTGTCGCGCTTCCGGTCGGCGAAGGAGTCGGCGCAAGCGCTCGAAGGGCTGCGCGCCGGAGCGATCGACATCGCGATCGGCACCCACAAGCTGCTGTCGCGCGACGTCGGATTCGCGCACCTCGGGCTCGTGATCATCGACGAGGAGCACCGCTTCGGCGTGCGCCAGAAGGAGCGCCTGAAGGCGCTGCGCGCCGAGGTCGACGTGCTGACGCTGACGGCGACCCCGATCCCGCGCACGCTCGCGATGTCGCTCGAGGGCATCCGCGACTTCTCGGTCATCGCCACGGCGCCGCAGCGGCGCCTCGCGATCAAGACCTTCGTGCGCCAGGAGAGCGCGAGCCTGATCCGCGAGGCGTGCCTGCGCGAGCTCAAGCGCGGCGGCCAGATCTACTTCCTGCACAACGAGGTCGAGACCATCGGGACCCGCCGCGCGCGCCTGGCCGAGCTGCTTCCCGAGGCCGGCATCCGGATCGCGCACGGGCAGATGGCCGAGCGGGAGCTGGAGCACGTGATGCGGGACTTCTACCAGCAGCGCTTCAACCTGCTGCTGTGCACGACCATCATCGAGACCGGCATCGACGTGCCGACCGCGAACACGATCCTGATCCACCGCGCCGACCGCTTCGGTCTTGCCCAGCTGCACCAGCTGCGCGGGCGCGTCGGCCGCTCGCACCACCAGGCCTACGCCTACCTGATGATCGAGGAAGGCGGCCTCACCAAGAATGCCGAGAAGCGGCTGGAGGCGATCCAGAACCTCGAGGAGCTCGGCAGCGGGTTCTACCTGGCGATGCACGACCTCGAGATCCGCGGCGCCGGCGAGGTGCTCGGCGAGGCGCAGTCGGGCAACCTGCAGGAGGTCGGCTTCGACCTCTACACGCAGATGCTCAACGCCGCGGTGCGCGCGCTGCGCAGCGGGCGCGAACCCGACCTGATGCAGCCGTTCGCGGCGGTCACCGAGATCAATCTGCACGTTCCGGCGCTGCTGCCGTCGGACTATGTCGGCGACGTGCACCAGCGCCTGTCGCTCTACAAGAAGTTCGCGTCGGCGGCCGACGAGGATGCGCTGATCCTGCTGCAGGAGGAGCTGGCCGACCGGTTCGGCAAGCCGCCGCCGCCGGCGCGCGCGCTGATCGAGACGCATCGCCTGCGCCTGGCCGCCGAGCCGCTGGGCGTGCGGCGGATCGACGCCGGACCGGGCAATATCGTGCTCCAGTTCGTGCCCCAGCCACCGATCGACCCGGCCCGCATCATCCAGCTGATCCAGCGCGACCGGCACGTGCGGCTCGCCGGCCCCGACCGGCTCCGCATCGAGAATCCGGCCGCCGAGCTCGACGCGCGCCTGCACCAGGTGCGCGCGGTTTTCAAGGCGCTCGCGTGAGCGGCGCCGCGACGGCCCCCGCAGCGATGGACCTGATCGTCCAGTCGCCCGAGCTTGCCGACGGCGCGGTCGATGCGTTCCGCGTCGCCTGCCCCGCCATGACGCTGCGCCGGCGGCCGGGCTCGGCGCGCCTGCTTGCCGTGCAAGACGATGCGCGCACGCGCCAGGCGGCCGCCGCGCTCGGCGCCTACTGGCGCTGCGATGTCGCCTTCGTCGCATCCGACCTCGCGCTGGCCCATTTTCGAGCGCTCGCCATCGACATGGATTCGACGCTGATCACGATCGAGTGCATCGACGAGCTCGCCGCTCTCGCCGGCCGCGGCCCGGCGGTGGCGGCGATCACCGAGGCGGCGATGCGAGGCGAGATCCGCGACTACGGCGACAGCCTGCGGCGCCGCGTGGCCCTGCTCGCCGGCGCCGATGCGGCGCTGCTCGATCGCGTTGCCGCCGAGCGCCTGCGATTGTCGCCCGGCGCCGAGCGCCTCGTGGCGGCGGCACGGAAGACGGGCCTGCGCACGCTGCTGGTCTCCGGCGGCTTCACGCACTTCACCGGCATCCTGAAGCAGCGGCTCGGATTCGACGTCGCGCGCGCCAACGTGATCGAGATCGCCGATGGGCGGCTGACCGGGCGCGTGTCGGGTCCGCCCGAGGCCGCCGGCGACATCGTCGATGCCGCCGGGAAAGCGCGCGCGCTGCGCGAGTTGTGCGCGCAGGCGGGCTTCGGCACCGACCGGGCGATCGCGGTCGGCGACGGCGCCAACGACCTCGAGCTGCTCGCGGCAGCCGGACTTTCCGTCGCCTACCGGGCCAAGCCGGTCGTGCAGGAGCAGGCGTTGCTGACGCTCAACTACAGCGGCCTCGACGGGGTACTCAACTGGTTCTCGGACATGTAACCTCTGCGGCGCGCGAACTCCCCTCTCCCGCCAGGTAGAAACCCAATGGCAACGCCCGCCGAAGTGCCGGACGACCCGGCCGCCCGAAACAAGAACGTGGCGCTGGTCGTCTATGTGCTTTATGCCCTGTCGTTCCTGTACGGCATCACGATGATCATTGGCGTGATCATCGCCTACGTGAAACGCGACGACGTCCGCGGCACCTGGCTCGAGAGCCACTTTCGCTGGCAGATCGCCACCTTCTGGTGGGGCCTGCTGTTCGGCGTGATCGGGCTCGTGCTGGCACTGGCCCTGGTCGGCTTCGTGGTGCTGTTCGCGGTCTGGGTCTGGGCGATCTACCGCGTCGTCAAAGGCTGGCTGCGCCTGAACGACGGGCGGCCGGTCGAGTGAGCCGCGCAAGCGGCGCCGCAGACCCGCGACAGCGCGAAGACGACGCCGGCATGGCGGGCACGTCCGCGCGCCCGGCCGCCCTGGCGGCGGCGCTGTGTGCGCTCGGCGCGGTCGCGCTCTGGAGCCTGCTCGCGGCGCTGGCGGTCGGCCTGAGGGCGGTGCCGCCGTTTCTGCTGCTCGCGCTTGCGCTGGGCGGCGCGGGGCTCGCCAGCTCGCCCGCATGGCGGCGCTGGCGCATCGTCCCGGCGACACTCGCGCTCGGCGTTGCCGGCCTGTTCGGATTTCACCTGCTGCTGTTCCTGGCATTGCGCCGCGCGCCGGCCGTGCAGGCGAACCTCGTCAACTACCTCTGGCCGTTGCTCATCGTGCTCCTGGCTCCGCTCGTGCTGCCGGGCGAGCGCCTCACCGCGCGTCACGTGCTTGCCGGCGCCTGCGGATTCCTGGGTGCTGCGCTCGCGATCACCGGCGGGCACCTTGCGGTGGACCCCGCTTATGCGGGCGGCTACACGCTCGCGGCGGCGTCGGCGCTGACGTGGGCGCTGTATTCGCTGCTGAGCAAACGGGTCGCGCCGTTCCCGACGGCTGCGGTCGGCATGTTCTGCACGGGCGCTGCGGTGCTGGCGGCCGCGCTCCATCTCGCCCTTGAGCCGGCCTATTGGCCGTCGCCTCGGGAATGGGTCCTGATCGGCGTGCTGGCGGCCGGGCCGATGGGGGCCGCGTTCTTTCTATGGGACGCGGCGCTCAAGCGTGGCCGGCCGGCCGCGGTTGGAGCCCTGTCCTACCTCACGCCGGTCGGCTCGACGCTGACGCTGGCGCTTGCCGGGTCCGGCCGGATCGACGCGACGATCGCGCTCGCCGCAGCGCTCGTGGTCGGGGGCGCCGTGCTCGGAGCACGCCCCACCCGGCCGCCGGAATCGGTTTAAGCTGTTGACTTCCAACCGGAATTTCAGTCAGGGGAAGCGATGCCGATCTACGAGTACGCCTGCCAGACGTGTCGGCGCGAATTCGAATTGCTGGTTCGCAACGGCGGTCCCGCGCCGGAATGTCCCGAGTGTCATGGCCACGCACTCGACCGCAAGCTGTCGGCATTCGCGCCACCTCCCAGTTCCGCCGCCCGGCCGCAGGCCCTCGGTCCGTGCGCGACCTGCGGCGACCCCAACGGCCCCTGCAGGATGGCCGGCTAGCCGTCGCGACGGCTTTCCCCGCGAAGGCCGGCCCTCATGACGACGGTCGCCGCAAAGCCGCTGTCGGCGTATCCGTGGTTGATCCGTCTTTTCTTCTGGAAGCAGAAGCGCACCTACGGTCGTGTGCTCGATCCGGGCCTGCTGTGGGGCCGCTCGCCGTGGGTGTTCGGCGCGGTCGCCCTGCTGTACGGCGCGCTCGACCGGCGCTCCTCGCCCCTCGATCCGGCCTTGCGGGCGCTGGTCACGGTGCGGGTTTCGCAGATCAATCATTGCGCGTTCTGCGTCGACATCAACTCCGCGACGCTGCTCAAGCGAGGCGTCGCGGTAGAGAAGATCGACGCGCTCGCGAACTGGCGCGACAGCGCGGCGTTCGACGCCGCGGAGCGGGTTGCGCTCGAGTACGCCGAGGCGGTGACCCTCAACCAGGTCGATGACGATCTGCGCCAACGCATCAAGGAGCGCTGGGACGAGGAGGCCGTGGTCGAGTTGACCGGACTGATCGCCTTCCAGAACCTGTCGTCGAAGTTCAACGCGGCACTGGACGTTCCGTCCCAGGGCTTTTGCCGCATCGGCGGGGCCTAGACCGGCGCCTGCCGGCGTCCCGCATTCTTGCGTTGCCTGATATCGGCGCACCACGTCCGTCCATTGACAGCGACACGTCATAGCTATACTATTCATATATGAATCAAAGCACGCCAGATCGGCGCCACGCCGAAGACCCCCGTCCCGCCAGCGAGGAATTGATGATCTCGCTGCTGCAGGCTGCGCATGCGCTCGAGAAGCGGCGCGAGGATGCCTTGAGCGAGGTCGGCCTGTCGGGTCCCAAGTTCGGCGTGCTGACCCATCTGGTGCAGGCGGGCGAGCCGCTGAACCTGAGCGAGTGCGCCTCGAAGATGACGTGCGTGCGCTCGAACATCACCCAGCTGATCGACCGGCTCGAAGCCGATGGGCTGGTGCAGCGGGTCGAGGACCCGGTGGATCGCCGCGCGGTCAGGGCGGCCATCACGCCGCTCGGCAAGCAGCGCCAGGTTGCGGGTGCGCAGCAGGTCGAGAAGGTTCGCCAGGAGTTCGCGAACGCTCTGTCAGGGATCGACCAGTCCGCGCTCAGGCATGCGCTCTCGGCGATCCGCTAGACAGCCTTTTTTTTGACCCGATGATGCATATATGAATGTTTCAGGAGAGAACCAAGGTCCGTGATCCTGGGGATTCGAAGGAGAGTGCCGTGATAGCAACCTCGCGCCTTGCCCTGAAGTACCTGTTCTATCTTGCTGCGTTGATCCTGCTGCCGGGTGCTCTGATCGGAGCTCCGATTCTGTGGTGGATCGGCCGTCGAAACGGCGGCAGCGGCGGGCGGCCCGCGACCCGCGCCAACCGCACCCTGTGGTCGTCGTGCGGATGAGCGTTCGCGGCCTCTACTGCTGCTGGCCCCAGAACACATACACCGCGCGGTACGGAACTTCGAGCACCTCGCCGGCGCTGGCGCACGGGCCGGAAGGCGCGGAGCCGCCGGCGGTATACAGGCGCTGAACCGCGCTGACCCGGTCGAACCGGCCCGGGACGCCTGCCGACTCGGTTTTCAGCAAGAGCCAGACGATCGCCGTCGGGTCGGGCGACGCGGCACGCGCGACGACCTTGCCCGTGATCCTGCTCCCGTCCACCGCTTCCCACGTCGGGCCTGCGTAGTGCTTGCCGGCAGGCTGCCCGCCGGTCTCGGTCAGGGCGGCACGCGGTGCCTCGAGACCCCACACCGCCGCGGCGTCGGCAGCCCCGTCCTTCGGACGGGCGCAGCGATAGATCTGCACCCCGTCCGCATTCAGCTCGGCCATCCGCACAAGGCCGGCTGGCGGCATCAGGTTCTGCGGAACGGGATCGGCGGCGTGCGCCAGGGGGGCGCCGATCGAAACCCAAGCGCAGGTCCCTACCCAAAGTGCTCGCATTGAAGTCTCCATCGAGACAACGGCAGCGGCCCGTGCCGGGGCGCCGGGGCGTCAACCTCCGCTCAGCGCCTGGACGATATGCAGCTCATCGTCGGGACGCAGCGGCTGCGCCAGATCGAACGTCTGGTCGCCGTTGACGAAGAAGCGGATGTGCCTGCGCATCCGGTCCTGCTCGTCGATCATGCGGAAGCGGATTCCCGGGAACCGGCGGTCCAGGTCGGCGACGACGGCGGCCAGCGTGGAGCCGCTCGCTTCGACCTGCCGCTGTCCGGTGTACGACCGCAGCGACGTCGGAATCAGCACGTTCATCGGACCGCCGTCGTGCGGTTACGCCGGTTCGCCCGCCTCCACCGCGTAGATCTCGGGAAGATGGCGCGCGATGCAGGTCCAGCGAGCGCCTTCGTCCCGGCTCATCCAAAGCTCGCCGCTCGTCGTGCCGAAATACAGGCCGACGGGATCGTGCGCGTCCGAGGTCATCGCCTGCCGCTTCACGGTCCACCACGCCTGCTGCGCCGGCATGCCGGCGTCGCAGCGCTGCCAGGACACGCCGCCGTTTCGCGTCACGTACACGGACGGAATTCCGTCAGGGCTCGTGCGCGGCCAGACGCTGGTGCCATCCATCGGGAATACCCACGCGGTATCGGCATCGCGCGGGTGCACCACCATCGGAAAACCGATGTCGCCGGTCCGCTTCGGCATCTTCTTCCCGATCCGCACCCATTCGCCGGCGGGCCGATCGATCCGGTAGATCCCGCAGTGATTCTGCTGGTACAGCCGGTCAGGCCTGCTCGGGCACAGCCGCACGCAGTGCGGGTCGTGAAACACGAGATTGGCGGGGTCGAATCCCTCGACGACTTCCAGGCCCTTCACGAGCGGGGTCCAGGTGCGCCCACGATCGGTCGACTCGTGCACGCCGCCGCCCGACATGCCGAAGTACAGGTGCGCGGGATCGCGCGGGTCGACGATGATCGAGTGCAGCTTCGGGCCGTCGGGTGTGCCGTCCTGGACCTGCCCCATCCACGTGCGGAACTGCGGGTCGTCGTTGATGACCGAAAACGGCTCCCAGGTCGCGCCGCCGTCGTCGGAGCGGAACAGCCCCTGCGGCGAAGTTCCCGCGTACCACGCACCGGTCTCGCTGGCGTGCGCCGGAGCGAGCCAGAACGTATGGTCGACCGCGCGCCCCGGCTCCCCTCCCGGCGGCGCCTTGGCAAACGCGGGCGGCCGTGCCGCCTCTTTCCAGGTGCGGCCCAGATTGGTCGAGCGAAAGACGGTCGGCCCGAGATGCCCCGTCTTGGCCGCGGCCAGCAGCGTGCGCCCGTCGCGCGGGTCGAGCACGACGTGGCTGACCATATGGCCCAGGAAGTGCGGCCCGTCGACGCGCCAGCTCCTGCGCGCGGCATCGCCGTGCAGCAGCCATGCGCCCTTGCGCGTCGCGACCAGAACGAGCGCGCGGCGCGCCGGCCGCTTGCGCGCGGCGGGCTTTGCCCGTCCCGCGGGTTCGGGTGTCCGCGCCGCCGACTTGCGGGTGGTGGTCGCCATCATGCACTCCTCGTCGCTGCGATGCCGGCCGCCGGCATGGGGTCGATGGGGCGCTCATTCTAACTGCGGGCCTGCTTCGCGCGCCCCTACGGGGCGCGCTTCGCAGGCGGGTATCTTTGGCGGCATGACCCTCGAAGTCGAGTGCTACGCGGGCTACCGCGGCGAGCAGGAACCCGTTGCGTTCCGTCTCGGGAGCCGACGGCTCGCGGTGCTGGCGATCGTCGATCGGTGGGTGTCCCCACAGCGGCGCTGGTTCAAGGTCGACGCGGACGACGGCGACGTCTACGTGCTCCGTCACGACGAGGCGACCGGACAATGGGACCTCGCGGCCTTCAGGCGCGGCGCCGGCGGACCGCGCGGCGCTATGCTTTCGTGATGGATACCGCAGCTGGCGCGGCGCGCGGCGTGCTCGATCTCTTCCATCCCGCGACGCAGGCATGGTTTACGTCGGCGTTCGCCGCGCCGACCCCTGCGCAAGTCGAGGCGTGGCCGGCGATCCGGTCGGGGCGGCACGCGCTGGTCGCGGCGCCCACCGGCTCGGGCAAAACGCTGGCGGCCTTCATGGCCGCGATCGACGCGCTGGTGCGCGAAGGCGTCGAGCACGGTCTCGCCGACGAAACCCAGGTCGTCTACGTCTCGCCGCTCAAGGCGCTGTCGAACGACATCGGCAGGAACCTCGAAGCGCCGCTGGCGGGAATACGCGCCGAGCTGGAACGCCTCGGGCTGCGCGACGTCGAGATCCGCACGTTCGTGCGCACCGGCGACACGCCGCAGCGCGAGCGCGAGGGCATGCGCAAGCGCCCGCCGCACATCGTCGTCACGACGCCGGAGTCGCTCTACATCCTGCTGACGAGCAAGTCCGGACGCAAGATGCTGGCGACCACGCGCACCGTGATCGTCGACGAGATCCATGCGCTCGCGCCGAACAAGCGCGGCGCGCATCTGGCGCTGTCGCTCGAACGCCTCGAGGCCCTGGCCGGGCGCGAGCTGGTGCGGGTCGGGCTGTCGGCGACGCAGAGGCCGATCGAGGAGGTCGCGCGCTTCCTGGTCGGGGATCGAAGCGATGCCGGCGGCGCGCCGGCCTGCACCATCGTCGACACCGGCCACGTCCGCCGACGCGACCTGGCGCTCGAGCTGCCGCCGTCGCCGCTGGAAGCGGTGATGTCCGGCGATGTCTGGCAGCAGGTCTACGACCGCCTGGCCGAACTGGTGCGGGAGCACCGCACGACGCTGGTCTTCGTCAACACGCGCCGGCTGGCCGAGCGCGTCGCGCGCCACCTGTCCGACCGCATCGGCGAGCGCGAGGTCACCGCGCATCACGGCAGCCTCGCGCGGGAGCTGCGCCTCGACGCCGAACAGCGCCTCAAGCGCGGCGAGCTGCGCGCGCTGGTCGCCACCGCATCGCTCGAGCTGGGGATCGACATCGGCAACGTCGACCTCGTCTGCCAGCTCGGCTCGACGCGCTCGATCGCCGCGCTGCTGCAGCGGGTCGGCCGCTCGGGTCACGCGGTCGGGGCAACGCCCAAGGGGCGCCTGTTTCCGCTGTCGCGCGACGAACTGTGCGAATGCGCGGCCCTGCTCGACGCCGTGCGGTGCGGCGGGCTCGACCGCCTCGAGGTTCCGGCCAATCCGCTCGACGTGCTGGCGCAGCAGATCGTCGCCGAGGTGGCCTCGCGGGAATGGCGCGAGGACGAGCTGTTCGCGCGGCTGCGGCTTGCCGCGCCGTTCCGCCGCCTGACCCGCGGCGAGTTCGGCGTGGTCGTGCTGATGCTCTCCGAGGGCTTCCACACGCGGCGCGGCCGCCGCAACGCGCATCTGCATCGCGACGCCGTCAACGGCGTGCTGCGCGGGCGGCGCGGCGCCGCGCTGGCGGCGATCACCTCCGGCGGCACGATCCCTGACACGGCCGATTACACGGTGCTGCTGGAGCCGCAGGCACAGGTCGTCGGCACGATCAACGAGGACTTCGCGATCGAGAGCCTGGCGGGCGACGTGTTCCAGCTCGGCAACCAGTCGTACCGGATTCTCCGGGTCGAGCGCGGCACGGTGCGGGTCGAGGATGCCAGGGGCCAGCCGCCGACGATGCCGTTCTGGCTCGGCGAGGCGCCGGGCCGCACGGCCGAGCTGTCGCAGTCGGTCTCGGCCCTGCGCGAGGCGGTCGCGGCGCGCCTCGATGCCGGCGGCCGGCCCGCCGCGCTCGACTGGCTCGCCGGCACGGTCGGCCTCGCGGACTCGGCGGCCGAGCAGATCGTCGATTACCTGGCGGCGGCGAAGGCCGCGCTGGGGACGCTGCCGAGCGACAAGGCGGTCGTTCTGGAGCGCTTCTTCGACGAATCCGGCGGCATGCAGCTGATCGTGCATGCGCCGTTCGGCAGCCGGGTCAACCGGGCCTGGGGCCTGGCGCTGCGCAAGCGCTTCTGCCGCAAGTTCGATTTCGAGCTGCAGGCCGCCGCGACCGAGGACGCGATCGTGCTGTCGCTCGCCACGGCCCACAGCTTTCCGCTCGTGGACGTCGCGCGCTACCTGTCGGCGGCGACGGTGCGCCCGCTGCTGGTGCAGGCCTTGCTGGCGGCGCCGATGTTCGGCACGCGCTGGCGCTGGAACGCGGCGGTGGCGCTCGCGTTGCTGCGCTTCCGCGGCGGGCGCAAGGTGGCGCCGCAGCTGCAGCGCATGGAGGCCGAGGACCTGCTGACGGCCATATTTCCCGACCAGGTGGCCTGCGGCGAGAACATCGTCGGCGACCGCGAGATCCCCGACCATCCCCTGGTGCGGCAGACGATCGGCGACTGCCTCCATGAAGCGATGGACATCGACGGCTTCGAGCGGGTGCTCGGCGCGATCGAGCGCGGCGAGATCGCGGTCGTCGCGCGCGATCTCACCGGTCCCTCGCCGCTCGCGCTCGAGATACTCGCCGCGCGCCCCTATGCGTTCCTCGACGACGCGCCCCTCGAGGAGCGGCGCACGCAGGCCGTGATGGCGCGCCGCTGGATCGACGCCGAGACCGCGGCCGACCTGGGCCGCCTCGACGCCGACGCGATCCGCCGGGTGCGGGAGGAGGTGTGGCCCGAGGCACGCAACGCCGACGAGCTGCACGATGCGCTGTCGAGCCTTGCCTACCTGACCGCCCAGGAGGCCGACGCGCAGCCGGGCTGGCGGGAATGGTTCGACGAGCTCGCCAGGGCCGGGCGCGCGACGTGCTTCGACCACGGTCCGGCGCGCCTGCTGGTCGCCGCCGAGAGGCTGCCCGAATTCGACGCCGTGCTGCCGTCGGCGCAGCGCATGCCGGCGATCGAGGCCCCCGCGGAGCTCCGCAAGACCTGGACCGCCGAGGCCGCCCTGGTGGAGATCCTGCGCGACCGCCTGCAGGGCCTCGGGCCCGTCCTCGCCCCGGCACTCGCCGGGTCGCTTGGCCTGCCGGCGCCGCAGATCGAGGCCGCCCTCGCGCAGCTCGAGGCCGAGGGCTCGGTGATGCGCGGCCGCTTCACGCCCGCCGCGGAGTCCGCCGCGGACTCCGCCGCGGACTCCAGATCGCCCGACCGGACCGAGTGGTGCGAACGCCGGCTGCTCGCGCGGATCCACCGCTACACCGTGAATCGGCTGCGCCAGGAAATCGAGCCTGTCGAAGCACGCGACTTCCTGCGCTTCCTGCTCGAATGGCAGCGCGCGGCGCCCGACGCGCGCGTCGAAGGCGTCGATGCGGTCGCCGGCATCGTCGCGCAGCTCGAGGGCTTCGAGGCACCGGCCGCGGCGTGGGAAACCGAGATCCTCCCGGCCCGCGTCAACGAGTACGACCCGGCATGGCTCGACGAGCTGAGCCGTGCCGGCCGCGTGGTGTGGACCCGCATCGCACCGCTGCATGCGAGCGGCGAGCGCGCGCCGAGCCCGGTCCGGACCACGCCGATCGCGCTCGCGTCGCGCCGCCACCTCGGTCTGTGGGCTGCGCTCGCCCGCGACGGCTCCGGCCCGCCGCTGACCTCGCGCGCGCAGGCCGTGGTGGAGTACATCGGCGCCGGCGGCGCCTCGTTCTTCGACGAGATCGTCGACGGCACGGGGCTGCTGCGCACGCAGGTCGAAGGCGCGCTGGCGGAGCTGGTGGCGCAGGGACTGGTGAACTCGGACAGCTTCGGCGGCCTGCGCGCGCTGCTCGTGCCCTCGGACCGCCGGCGCGGCTTCGACGGCACTCCGGGCGGCAGGAGGTTGCGGCGCACGGCGCTGTTCGGCATCGAGGACGCCGGGCGCTGGGCACTGGCTCGCCGCAGGCGGCCGGCGGCGGCGGCGCCGGCTTCGAGCGACGCCGGCGACGGATCGGCTTCGAGGGGGGTCTGCGACTCCCCTGGAGCACCCCCAGCGCCATTCGATCCCGAGGTCGTCGAGCACGTCGCGCGCACGCTCGTGCGGCGCTACGGCGTGGTGTTCTGGCGCCTGGTCGCGCGCGAGGCGGCGTGGCTGCCGCCGTGGCGGAACCTGCTGCGGTGCTATCGGCGGCTCGAGGCGCGCGGCGAGATCCGCGGCGGACGCTTCGTCGCCGGCGTCAGCGGCGAGCAGTTCGCCGCGCCCGAGGCCGTCGGGCTGCTGCGCGACACGCGGCGGCGGGAACGCACTGGCGAACTGCTCGGCGTGTGCGGCGCCGACCCGCTGAACCTGGTCGGAATCCTCACGCCCGGGCCGAAGGTGCCTTCGCTGACCGGCAACCGGGTGCTGTATCGCGACGGCGTGCCGATCGCGGTACTGGTCGCGGACGACGTGCGCTTTCTCGAGCCGCTGACCGCCGAGGCGCAATGGGCCGCGCGCGCCGCGCTGCTGCGCCGGCAGGTGCCGGCGACGCTGCAGTTTCTCGGCTGAAGCTCCCCTCTCCCGCGAAGCGGGAGAGGGGGAACTGCCGCTAGTCGCCGAACTTCGGCGCCCGCTTCTCCGCCATCGCCCGGCCCGCCTCGACCAGATCCTTCGACAGCAGCATCGCGGCGTTCCAGGTGGCGATGTAGTTCAAACCGTCGGCGACCGGATGGTCGCGGGCGTACGTGATCATCTCCTTGCAGCCGCGGATTGCCAGCGGCGACTTGGCCGCGATCACGGCCGCGATCTCGCGCACGCCGGCCTGCAACGCCTCGGCCGAGTCGAACGCGCGGTTGACCAGGCGCATCGCGACCGCCTCGGCGGCGTCGAAGCTGCGGCCGGTGTAGGCGAGCTCGCGCGCGATGCCCTCGCCGACCAGGCGCGGCAGGCGCTGCAGCGTGCCGACGTCGGCCGTCATGCCGACGTCGATCTCCCTGACCGAGAAACGCGCATCGGCCGCGCAGTAGCGCATGTCGCAGGCGGTGATCATGTCGATGCCGCCGCCGATGCAGGCGCCGTGGATCGCGGCCAGCACGGGCTTGCGGCAGCGTTCGATCGACGAAAGGCAGTCCTGGAGGTCCAGGATCACGCGGCGCAGCTTCTCGCGCGCGCGCGCTTCGTCCTCGTCTGCGATCAGCGGCCCGAGCGACGCGAGCATCGCGAGGTCGATCCCGCTGGTGAAGTGCCGGCCCGCGCCGCGCAGGATCACGCAGCGAACCTGCGGCGTGGCGTCGGCCCACTGCATTGCGGACCGCATCTCCTGCCACATCTTCTCTTCCATCGCATTGGCCCGCTCCGGCCGGTTCAGCGTGACCGTGGCCACGTGCCCTGCCAGCTCGACCTGGATCGTCTCGTGCTGCGTCATCGCATCCCTCCTCCGGCGGCGGCCGCGCGGGCCGCGTGGCTCTTATCTCAGCAAGGGAGTCAGCCCCAGCGCCGCGAAAGCGGCCAGCAGCAGCAGGCTCTGCCTGCCGGTCTGCTGCGAGGCGAGGTACCAGGCGTAGACGCCCTTGACCAGATTGTTGCTCGCCGCCGCGATCAGGATCGCATTGCCGGCGACGTCGAGCGAGGTCGATGCCCCGCCCGCCTGCGTCATGCCCATGATGAACGGATCGACGTCGGTGACGCCCATGATCGCCGCCAGCGAGTAGACGCCCGAGTTGCCGAGGTATTCGATCGCCAGATGGGTCGCGACCAGCATCGCCACGAACAGCGCCGCGAACAGGAACGCCGCCCTCAATTCCAGCGGATTGCTAGGCTCGAAGTCCCTTACCGCATCGCCCGGGCGCGGCCGCGCCCGGCGCGACCACAGCCAGCCCGCGAGGATCGCCAGGCCGCCGAGCGCGAGGAACGGCGGGCCGAGGGCGAGCATGAGGCCGCGGTTGAAGATCGCGAGCAGCGCCGCAAGACGCAGATACATCATGCCGCACGCCATCAGGATCGCGCCCGAGAACAGGTGCGGCGGCTGGTCGCCCGACGCGCGCCTGGCCAGCACGACGGTCGTCACCGTGGACGAATAGGCGCCGCCCAGCACCGACGCCAGCAGGACGCCGCCCTCGCCGCGGGTCCACCGCTGCAGCACGTAGCTCGCGTACGAAACCGCGCTGACCGCCACCACGACCAGCCAGGTCTTGAACGGGTTGAGCAGGAAAGGGGTGAGATCGGCGTTCGGCAGGATCGGCAGGATCACGGCCGTCAGCAGCAGGAACTTCGTGAACGTGAAGATGTCGTCCGGCGCGATGCGCTGCGTCAGACCCTCCAGCACGACCTTCATCTGAAGCAGCAGCATCGTCACGACGCTGATCGTCGTCGCGATCCAGAAGTCCCCGTGATAGACGAGCGCGCCCACGACGTAGGTGATCAGGCCCGCCATCTCCGAAGTCACGCCTGGCAGTCCGCCGGCCGCGACCTTGTGCCAGTACGACAGCAGCAGGAACACCGCGACCACGACGAAGCCCACGATCTGGATCGCGGCAACGCCGCCGGACAGGAATCCCACCGCGTAGGCGATCAGCCCGATCAGCGGAAACGTGCGCACGCCGCCGAAGGCGAAGCGCTCGGCCCCGGCCTTGCGCTCCTCGCGCTCGAGGCCGATCAGGAACGACAGGAACAGCACCAGCACGATGTTCAGCGCATCGGGCGGCAGCCACTTGTCGAGGGCTTGGGGCATGGTGACGTCGGTTCCGGCAGGCCGGCGCGGCGCCGGCGGATCGGCCGCCAAGCCGCCTTTATATCGCAGCTGAAGCCGGCACCGGCGGATCCGCATTGCTTGGTATCCTTTCCGGCCCTATCGCGACCACAAACCAGGGAGGTTCTCGATGAATTCATCGCGCGTCGCCGCGCTCGCCGCCTGCTTCGCCTGCGCGACCGCGCTCGCAGGCGAGATCAAGGTCGGCGTTGCCGAGGCCCTCACCGGAGGTGCCGCGCAGTACGGCGTGGCGATCCGCAGCGGCCTCGAACTGGCCGCCGAGGAGATCAACGCCAGGGGAGGCGTGAACGGCAATACCTTGAAGCTCGTGATCGAGGACGAGCAGGGCAAGAAGGAAGAGGCCATCAACGTCTACAAGAAGCTGATCTTCCAGGACAAGGTGCTGATGATCTTCGGCCCGACGCTGTCCAACTCGATGTTCGCCGCCGGCCCGGTGGCCAACGCGGCCAGGGTGGTGGCCTTCGGCACGTCGAACACCGCCAACGGCATCACCGACATCGGCCCCTACATCTTCCGCAACTCGGTGATGGAGTCCGATGTGCTGCCGGTGACGGTGGCCTCGGCGGCCGGGCACTACAGGATCAAGAAGGTCGCGGTGATTTACGGCAACGACGACGCCTTCACCAAGAGCGGCTACGACGTGTTCCGGAAGGTGCTGGAGGACCAGAAGATCCCCGTGACGGCCACCGAGACCTACGTCAAGGGCGACGTCGACTTCAAGGCCCAGCTGACCAAGATCAAGGCCGGCGATCCGGACGCCGTGGTCTGCTCCTGCCTCGCCGAGGAGGCCGCCAACATCATGCTGCAGGCGCGCGGCCTCGGCATGAAGGCGCCTTTCATCGGCGGCAACGGCTTCAACTCGCCCAAGCTGTTCGAGATCTCCAAGGAGGCGGGCGAAGGCACTTTCGTCGGCAGCCCGTGGGCCAACACCAATCCCGCGCCGGCCAACCAGCATTTCGTCGCCGCCTACCGGCAGAAGTACGGCTCGGACCCGAACCAGTTCGCGGCCCAGGCCTACGATGCGATGAACATCGCGGCCGCCGCGCTGCAGGCGGTCAGGCTCTCCGGTAACCTCGAAGCCGACCGCCAGGCCTTGCGCGACGCGCTGCCGAAGGTCGGCATCGACGGCGCGACAGGGCCGTTCAGGTTCCGGCCGGCGGCCGGCAAGGACGGCAAGCCGGCCGGCTACGACGCGGAGCAGAAGCCGTTCATCTACATGATCCAGGGCGGCAAGTTCACGCTGTACGGCGGCCGGTAGGCGCGCGCCGCGAGGCGGGCATCCGGGGCACGGGGCGCCGATGCTCGAACAGCAGCTCGTCAACGGGCTGACGCTGGGCAGCGTCTACGCCCTGTTCGCGCTCGGCTTCACGCTCGTCTTCGGCGTGCTCGCGGTGATCAACCTTTCGCACGGCGCCGTCTTCATGGTCGGTGCCTACGCCGCGTTGCTGGTCGTCACGCGCCTCGACGCTCCCCTCTGGCTCGCGGCCCTCGCCGCCATGCTGGCCTCGGGCCTGCTGGGCTTGCTGGTCGACATGCTCGTGTTGAAGCCGTTGCGCGCCCGGGACGCGCCGCACCTGATCCCGATGATCGCCACCATCGGCGTCACGCTGATGCTCGGCAGCGCGGCCCAGGGCCTGTTCGGCGCCGAGGTGCAGCGCTTTCCGGCGGGGGTGCTGCCGGCGGACGACTTCGCCATCGGCGGCGTGCACGTGCGCGTGCTCGAGGTCGCGATCGTCGGTGTCGCCTTCCTGCTGATGGCGCTGCTGTTCGCGGTTCTGCGGCGCACGCAGCTGGGGCGGGCGCTGCGCGCGGTCGCCGAGTCGCCGAAGGCGGCCGCGCTCCTCGGCATCGATGTCGAGGGCGTGTTCCACGTCACCTGCTTCGCCGCCGCCGCGCTCGGCGGCGTAGCCGGCATGCTGATCGGCCTCGACTTCAACGCCATTACGCCGACAATGGGGCAGCCGATCCTGCTCAAGGGCATCGCCGCGATCATCCTCGGCGGGATGGGCGACATCCGCGGCGCGCTGATCGGGGGCCTCTTTCTCGGTTTCGCGGAGGTGCTCAGCAAGGGCTACCTCGCGTCCCAGATGGGCGACGCCGTGGCCTTCGGCCTGCTGTTCCTGATCCTGCTGGTGCGGCCCTCGGGGCTGTTCGGGCGCGTGCTGGAGCGCAAGGCCTGAATGGACGGGTTCGCCGATTTTTGGGCGACCTACAACACGCTCGCCTACTCCGTCGGCATCAACGCGCTGCTCGCGCTTTCGATCTGGCTGACGCTGGCCTGCGGCCTGCTGTCGCTCGCGAACGCGGCCTTCATGGGCATCGGCGCGTACACGGCGGCGCTGCTGACGCTGAACCTGCACTGGCCCTTCCCGGCCGCCGTGGCCGCGGGGGCCCTCGCACCGGTCGCCGTCGCGCTGGCCATCGGCGTGCCGACGCTGCGCCTGTCGGGCGTCTACCTCGCCCTGGCGACGCTCGCCTTCGGCGAGGTCACGCGCGTGATCGCGCTCAACCTCGAGGTCACCGGCGGCCCCGAGGGACTGAACGGCATCCCGCTGGCCACCGAGGGGTGGCACATCGTGGCGGTGCTGGCCGTCGTCGTCTACGGGCTGGCGCGCCTGCGCCGCTCGCGCGTCGGCCGCGCCTTCGAGGCGATCAAGGACGACGAGGTCGCCGCGCGGTTGATGGGCATCGACGTCGGCCGCCACAAGCTCTTCGCCTTCGCGCTCGGCGCCGCGATCGCCGGGATCGCCGGGGCGCTGAACGCCCACTACACGTTCTTCATCAGTCCGCGCGAGTACGGGTTCGAGAGCGCCGTCGACATCCTGACCATGACCGTCCTCGGCGGCATCTCGACCCTGCTCGGCCCGATGCTCGGCGCGACGCTGCTCACGCTGCTGCCGGAGGCGCTGCGGTTCCTGCACGACTATCGGCTCGCGGTGAACGGGGCGATCCTCGTGCTCGTCGTGCTCTTCCTGCCGACCGGCCTGTGGGACGCGCGCCGGTTCCGCGCCGCTTTCGCCGCCCGGCGCCGCCCCGGGGACGCGCGATGAGCATGCTGTCGATCCGCGGTGTCGGGATGCGCTTCGGGGGGCTGCAGGTGCTGCAGGACGTCAGCGTCGAAGTGCCCGGCGGCAGCATCTACGGGCTCATCGGTCCCAACGGCGCAGGCAAGACCACCGTCTTCAATCTCGTGACGGGACTGATGCGGCCGACGGCCGGCCGCATCGCGTTCCAGGGCCGCGACCTGGCAGGCGTGGCGCCGCACGAGATCACGCGCCTGGGCATCGCGCGCAGCTTCCAGAACACCCGCGTGTTCAAGGAGATGACGCTGCTCGAGAACGTGCTGGTCGGCATGCATCATCGGGTGGACTACGGCCCGCTGGCGCTGTTCTTCCTCACCCGGGCGTGCCGCGACGCCGAGCGGCGCGCGCGCGAGCGCGCCCTCGAGCTGCTCGGCTGGGTCGCTCTCGGCGACAAGGCGGATCGCCTCGCCGACAGCCTGTCCTACGGCGAGCGGCGCAAACTGGAGCTGGCGCGCGCGCTGGCGACCGAACCCAGGTTGCTGCTGCTGGACGAGCCCGTGGCCGGCATGAACCCGGCCGAAAAGGCGGCGCTGATGGAGCAGGTCCGCAACGTCCGCGACCGCGGCTACGGCGTGTTCGTGATCGAGCACGACATGCGCTTCATGATGGGCCTGTGCGACCGCATCGCGGTGCTCAATTTCGGCCGCATCATCGCCGAGGGCACGCCGGGGGAGATCCGCAATCATCCCGAAGTCATCGAGGCCTACCTGGGCCGCGACGACGACGAGGCAGTCCAATGAGCGCCCTGCTGGAGGTGGACGGCCTCTCGGTCGCCTACGGCCACATCGAGGCGGTCAGGGGGGTGAGCTTCCGTCTGCGCAGCGGCGCGATCACGGCGCTCGTCGGCGCCAACGGCGCAGGCAAGAGCACCACGCTGCTCGCGCTCTCCGGCCTGTTGCGGCCGACGGCCGGCCGCGTGATCTTCGACGGCGAGGACATCTCGCGCCTGCGAGCGCACCGGATCGTGCGCCACGGGATCGTCCAGGTCGCCGAGGGCCGCGCGATCCTCGCCTCGCTCACCGTGCGCGAGAACCTCGCCCTGGGCGCGTACACGCGCCGCGACCGGACTCGCGTCGGCGACACGCTGGCGCAGGTGTTTCACCTCTTTCCGCCGCTCGAGCAGCGCGCCGGGCAGTACGCGGGCAACCTCTCGGGAGGCGAGCAGCAGATGCTGGCGATCGGCCGCGCGCTGATGGCCCGGCCCAGGCTGCTGCTCCTCGACGAGCCGTCGATGGGGCTGGCGCCGATCGTCGTGCAGCAGATCTTCCGCACGCTGGTCGAGATCAACCGCAGCGGGATCACGATCCTGCTGGTGGAGCAGAACGTCCGCCAGGCGCTGAAGATCGCCGCCTACGGGTACGTGATCGAGAACGGACGCATCGCGCTCGACGGCGAGGCCGCCAGCCTGCTCGGCAATCCGAAGGTCGTCGAGCACTACCTCGGGGGGTGACGGGCGCTCGAGTGCGGCTCAGGTCCCGCTCAGATGCCGGCCCACCACTCGTACCCCTGGTCCTCCCAGTAGCCGCCCTTGCCGCCGCGGATCCGTTCGAAATTCTCGACCAGCTCGATCCGCATCACGTACTTGGCCTGCTTGTAGCCGAGCTGCCGCTCGACGCGAAGCCGCAGCGGCGCGCCGTTTTGCACCGGAAGCGTCTTGTCGTTCAACTCGTAGGCGAGGATCGTCTGCGGATGCAGCGCGTCCTCCATGTCGATGCTCTCGTAGTACGGCTCGGTGCCGTCGTCTTCCATCGGGTCCGCGCAATGGAAGACCAGGAATCGCGCCCCGGGCTTCGGCCGCACCGCATCGAGCACCGCCGCCAGCCGCGCCCCCTTCCATTTGCCGATCGCGCTCCAGCCCTCGACGCAATCGTGGCGCGTGATCTGCGTCCTGCCCGGCAGGGCGCGCAGCTCCGCCAGCGACAGGCTGGCGGGCCTTTCCACCAGCCCCCCGACCTCCAGCCGGTAGCCAGCGAAGCCGTCGGCGGCGAGCGCCGCGTATTGCGGGTTTGCCGGCATCGCGGTCCCGTTGCTGCGGAAGCTCGGCGACAGATCCGCCTCTCCGAACTCCTGGGCCATCGCCAGGCGCGGCGCGATCAGATGTTGCGCGGCCTTGGTGAGCTCTTCGCCGGATTCGAGCACCTTGGGGAACCACTCGGTGCGCGACAGCGCATCGCATCCCGACAGCGCCCAGGTGCCGGCGGCGCCCGAAGCGGCGAGAAAGAAGCGTCGGCGCGACAGTTCAGCGCGCTTTTTCACGGGGAACCTCCTGAGCGACGCGGTAGTAGCCGGTGATCATGGAACGCAGGTGATTCCACAGCCCGCTCACGATCACTTCGAAGACGTGGACCAGCGCGAACGCGACCAGCAGCCAGGCGACGATGAAGTGGATGGTACGCGCCGACTGGCGGCCGCCGAACCAGTCGACCCAGCCGGGGATGATCGAATCGAGCCACGGCGACATCGCGAACCCCATCAAGGCGATCAGCGGCAGCAGCACGAAGATCACGGCCAGGTAGGCCAGCTTCTGGAGCACGTTGTAGCGCCTGGCCGCTTCCCCGGTCGGGTGCCGGAAGCGCAGGTGATCGACGATCGAGCGGCCGATCGAGCGCCAGTCGTGCGAGCTCGGGGCGAGATCGCGCGCGAGATGGCGGCCGCCGATCGAGTACGCGAGGTAGGCCAGGCCATTGATCACGAACAGCCAGGCGAAGAAGAAGTGCCAGCGCCGGGCCGCCGACAGCCAGCGCATGTCCGGCACCATGAGCCAGTTCGGGAAGGTGCGCGCAACGATTTCGCCGTCGGCACCGGCGCCGGCGCCCAGCGCGCCGGTCGTGACGAACTCGCGCCCGAAAACGCGCGTGACGCCGATCATCGTCCCGCCGCCCGCCTGACGCGCGCCGATCTGCAGCACCGGCGCCTTTCCGCTGTAGGACGACTTGCCCCAATAGAGCGACGGATGGGCGCTGAAGATGTTGAGCCCGCTCATCAGAAGGAGCGTGAGCGCGACCACGTTGATCCAGTGCGTGATCCGCACCGCCAGCGCGTGCCGGTAATACGCCTGCCAGCGGGATTCGGCCCGCCGGGCCGGGGCGGGGCCGTCGGGCGGCACGTTCGCTGCCGGTGGCGACTCGACGCGGCCGGTGCTCAAGGTGCCGCCGCCTTGCAGAAGCGGCCGTGCCGGGCGGGCCGCATCAGGTCGTGGAACTGCTCCTGCGACATCCTGAGCAGGCGCTCGTGATCGCCCCCTTCGAGGTAGACGGTTTCGGTCGTTTCGAGCGCGTCGTCCACGATCGTTTCGATGCCCCATGCCATCCCGACCGGCGGTACCGCGCCGAGTTCGCACTCTCGGAACATCCGGGAAATGCGGCCCTCGTCGGCCAGCCGGAGATTGCTGCGGCCGAGCATCTGACCGAGTCGGCCGAGCATGACGGTCCGGTCGGCCGGGATCACCGCCATCACGCAGCCCGCGTCGTCTTCCAGGATCACCGACTTGGCGAGCTGGCCGGGAGGGATGTTCGCCGTACGCGCGGTCTCGGCGCTGCACCGGCTCAGCCTGTGGGCGCGGACCTCGTACCGGGCGCCGTGGTGGTCGAGATAAGCGGTCAACTTGGGCGGAATCGACATGGGCGTCTCCGGCGGTCGGCAGGCCGAACATCGCAAACCCGGCGCGAACGGCTTCCCGCCGCGGCAAGTGTGCTCCCCGCCGCGCCGCTTCGCCAGTCGGTCAGCCGACCGCGCGTCCGAACAGGTCGTGCGCGTCGGTGCGCTCGACCAGCACCTGCGCGAACTCGCCGGCCTTGAGCCGCGGGTCCGGCGCCACGTGCACGACACCGTCGATCTCGGGCGCGTCCGCGCTCGAGCGCGCGACCGCTCCCCGCGGCGTCGCCTGGTCGACCAGCACGCGCTGCGTGCTGCCGAGCTTGCGTGCCAGGCGGCGGCGCGAGATCTCCTGCTGCAGCCGCATCAGCCGCCCGCGGCGCTCCTCGCGCACCTCCTCGGGCAGCGCCCCGGGAAGGTCGTTGGCGGCGGCGCCATCGACCGGCGAATATGCGAAGCAGCCGACGCGATCGAGCTCGGCCTCGCGCAGGAAGTCGAGCAGGGACTCGAACTCGGCTTCGGTCTCGCCGGGGAAGCCGGCGATGAACGTGCTCCGGATCGTCAACTCGGGGCAGACCGCGCGCCACGCGCGCACGCGCTCCAGATTGGCGGCGCCCGCGGCGGGGCGCTTCATCAGCTTCAGGATGCGCGGATGCGCATGCTGGAACGGCACGTCGAGGTAAGGCAGCACCATGCCCTCGGCCATCAGCGGCAGCACGTCGTCGACCTGGGGATAGGGATAGACGTAGTGCAGGCGGATCCAGATCCCGAGGCGCGCCAGCTCGCGCACCAGCTCGAGCATCCGGGTCCTGACCGGGCGCCCGGCAACGAAGTCGAGCCGGTAGCGCAGATCGACGCCGTAGGCGCTGGTGTCCTGCGAGATCACCAGCAGCTCGCGCACGCCCTGGCGCGCAAGCGCCTCGGCCTCGCGCATCACCTCGCCGATGGGCCGCGATACGAGGTCGCCGCGCAGCGACGGAATGATGCAGAAGCTGCAGCGGTGGTTGCAGCCCTCGGAGATCTTCAGGTACGCGTAGTGGCGCGGCGTGAGCTTGATCCCGGCCGGCGGCACCAGGTCGGTCAGCGCGTCGTGCGGCCTGGCGAGATGCCTGTGGACCGCCGCCATCACGGCTTCGAGCGCGTGGGGGCCGGTCACCTCGAGCACCTTCGGGTGCACGCGCTCGATCATGTTCGCGCCGTCGGCGTCGATCCGCCCGCCGAGGCAGCCCGTGACGATGACGCGCCCGTTTTCGCTCAGCGCCTCGCCGATGGCATCGAGCGATTCCCTGACCGCGCTGTCGATGAAGCCGCAGGTGTTGACGACCACCAGGTCGGCGTCGCGGTACGAAGGGCTGATCAGGTAGCCTTCGGCGCGCAGCTGGGTCACGATGCGCTCGGAATCGACGAGCGCCTTGGGGCAGCCGAGCGAAACGAATCCGACCGCCGGTTCCCTCGACTTGCCGGCGGCGCCGCGAACCGCCGGCGGCGCCGGGCGTGCCGGTCTCGCGGTCACCCGCCCTTCTTGTCCTGCGGCGGCGTGCCGAACGGGAAGGCGGAGAACATCGAACGCGTCTGGTTCTGCATGTTCTCCTGCATCTGCACGAACAGGTTCTTGCTCTGCTCGATGTAGTTCGTCATCATCGACTGGATCATCGGCGCCTGCATGTTGACGAACTGCGTCCAGGCCTCGGGACCGATCTTGTTGCTGTCGTAGAACGCCCGGCTCTGCTCCTGCAGCTTGCGCTGGATGTCGATGAAGGCCTGGATGTTCTTTTCCAGGTACGAGCCCATGATCCCCTGCATCGCGTTGCCGTAGAAGCGGATGATCTGCGACAGCACGGGCGAGGTGAACATCGGCATCCCCGCCTGTTCCTCCTCGAGGATGATCTGCAGCAGGATGGGCCGCGTCAGGTCGTCGCCGGACTTCGCGTCGACGACCTGGAAGTCTTCCTGGTCGATCACCAGTTGCTTGACATCCGCCAGAGTGATGTACGTACTGGTCTGGGTGTCGTACAGGCGGCGGTTCGGGTACTTCTTGATCAGGCGCGTAGCGCTCATTTAGGTGACGTCCCCTTGTAAGACGCGCCTGCATTGCGCCGCACGATCGGCGTTGAAGGAACCCGCGCCTAACAGGGGCATTCTATCCGCTTTGGTGCAGATGCTGCAGCGCAAGCCGCTGCGCGGCCCGTGGTGCGGAAAGCTTCTGGTGCGCTGCAGCAACGCCCGCCTCAACCCATGTGCAGACCGCCGTTGATCGAGAATTCCGCGCCGGTGGCGAACGCCGCCTCGTCGGTGCTCAGCCAGCCGCAGATCGAGCCGATCTCCTCGGCCCTGCCGAGGCGCTTGACCGGAATGGTTTGGATGATCTTTTCGCGTACGTCCTCGCGCACCGCCATCACCATGTCCGTGGCGATGTAGCCCGGCGCGACGGTATTCACCGTGACGCCCTTGTTCGCAACCTCCTGTGCCAGCGCCATCGTGAAGCCGTGCATCCCGGCCTTCGCGGCCGAGTAGTTGCTCTGGCCGAACTGGCCTTTTTCGCCGTTGACCGAGGAGATGTTGATGATGCGGCCCCAGTTGCGGTCGAGCATGCCGTCGATCACCTGCTTGGTCACGTTGAAGAGGCTGTTGAGGTTGGTGTCGATCACCGAACGCCAGTCGTCCAGGCTCATCTTCCGGAACACCCCGTCGCGCGTGATGCCGGCGTTGTTGACCAGGATGTCGACCGCGCCGTGCTCGGCCTTGGTCCTTTCGAAGGCGACCTTGGTCGATTCCCAATCCGCGACGTTGCCGACCGAGGCGAAGAACGTGTAGCCGTCGGCCTTCTGCTCGGCCAGCCACTTCTCGTGATTCCGGGTCGGCCCGCAGCCGGCGATCACCTTGTACCCCATGTCGTGGAATTTGCGGCAGATCGCGGTGCCGATCCCTCCCATGCCGCCGGTTACGTATGCGAGCTTGGCCATCTGAATCTCCTGTTGACTCTTCGACTCTATCCCGGATGCCGTCGCGCAGGCCCCGCTCAACGCTCGACGGCGAGCGCGACGCCCATGCCGCCGCCGATGCACAGCGCGGCCAGTCCGCGCTTCGAATCCCGCCGCTTCATCTCGTGCAGCAGCGTGACCAGGATCCGGCAGCCGGACGCCCCGATCGGGTGCCCGATCGCGATCGCGCCGCCGTTCACGTTGATCCGGTTCGTGTCCCAGCCCATTTCCTGGTTCACCGCGCACGCCTGCGCCGCGAACGCCTCGTTGATCTCCATCAGGTCCAGGTCGGCGGCCTTCCAGCCGGCCTTTTCGAGCGCGCGGCGCGATGCCGGCACGGGTCCCATGCCCATGACCTTCGGATCGACCCCGGAGGAGGCGAACGCGCGGATGCGCGCCAGCGGCGCCAGTCCGAGCGCCTTGGCCCGCGACTCCGCCATCACGACCACGGCGGCGGCACCGTCGTTGATCCCGGAGGCATTGCCCGCGGTGACGCTGCCGTCCTTGTCGAACGCCGGCTTGAGCTGGGTCAGCGATTCCAGCGTCGCGCCGGCGCGGATGAACTCGTCGTCGGCGAACGGCACGGGATCGCCCTTCTTCTGGGGGATCGGCACCGCGACGATCTCCTCGCGAAAGCGTCCGGCCTTCTGCGCCGCTTCCGCCTTTCGTTGCGATGCAAGCGCGAATTCGTCCTGCCGCGCGCGCGTGATGCCGTACTCCTTCGCGACGTTCTCCGCGGTGACACCCATGTGGTAGCGGTTGTAGACGTCCCACAGGCCGTCGACGATCATGCTGTCGATCAGCTTCGCGTCACCCATCCGGAAGCCGTCGCGCGACCCCATCAGCACGTGCGGCGCCTGGCTCATGCTCTCCTGGCCGCCGGCCACGACGACCTCGGCATCGCCGTTGGCGATCGATTGCGCGGCCAGCATCACCGCCTTCAATCCGCTGCCGCAGACCTTGTTGATCGTCATCGCCGGCACCGCGACCGGCAGGCCGGCCTTGATCGACGCCTGTCGCGCCGGGTTTTGCCCGACACCGGCCGCGAGGACCTGGCCCATGATGACCTCGTCGACCTGCTCGGGGGCGAGCCGGCCGCGCTTCAACACTTCCCCGATCACGACCGCGCCGAGGTCCGAGGCGGCGTGACGAGCCAGCGTGCCGCCGAATTTTCCAACCGCGGTGCGGGTCGCCGCGACGATGACTGCCTGTTGCATGGTGCTGCTCCTGTCGTGCTGTCGACTGCGCTATTGACGGTAAGGTTCGCCGCGCCTCTCGGCGGCCGCGCCGCCGGACCCGGAAAACCGGGACGCGCGGACACCCCCGGCCGGCCGGTCAGCCAACCTGTGTTGCGGGACCTGCGGACTCCTTCACGTATCGGCCGGGAGCCGGCTCGATCACCCGATACCGGGCGTTGCCATAGTACGCCGGCGCGGCCGCCTCGCCGTCGGCGAAACCGGCAAGCCAGCGGTCCCAGTCGGGCCACCAACTGCCGGCAATCTCCTGCGCGGACGCCAGCCACTCGTCCGCGCCCTCCGGCAGCGGACCCGGCTCCGCGACCCAGTAGTTGCGGCGATTCTTGCTCGGCGGATTGATCGTGCCGGCGATATGGCCGCTGGCACCGAGCACGAACCGGACGCCGGCGGGCGGCGCCCCGGTGAGCACGCGCGCCGACGCGTAGCCGCCGCGCCACGGCACGATGTGGTCCTCGCGCGCCGCGAACACGTACGCCGGCACCTGGATGCGGCCGAGATCGATCGGAACGCCGCAGCATGTCAGGCGGTTCGGGACCCGCAGGCTGTTCTCGAGGTAAGTATTGCGCAGGTACCACGCGTACATCGGCCCGGGCAGATTGGTGCTGTCGCCGTTCCAGTACAGCAGATCGAATGCCGGCGGCTGCTTGCCCTCCAGATAGTTGTTGACGACGTAGTTCCAGACCAGGTCGTTGGCGCGCAGGCTCGAGAACGTGTTGGCGAGGTCGCGGCCCGGCATCAGGCCGCCCCCGCCGAGCGTCTTCTCGCGCATCCGCACGTGGGTCTCGTCGATGAAGATGTCCAGGATCCCGCTGTCCTGGAAATCGAGGAGCGAGGTGAGCAGCGTCAGGCTCGCGACCGGGTCCTCGCCGCGCGCGCGCATCACGGCCAGCGCGGTGGCGAGCAGGGTTCCGCCGACGCAGAATCCGAGCACGTTGATGCGCGCCGCGCCGCAGATCTCGCGTACGGCATCGATCGCGGCGATCGGCCCGAGCTGCAGGTAGTCGTCCCAGGTCACGTGCCCCTGATCCGCGTGCGGATTCTTCCAGGAGACGATGAACGTGGTGTTGCCGCGCTCGACGCTGTAGCGGACGAACGAATTCTCCGGCTGCAGATCGAGGATGTAGAACTTGTTGATGCAGGGCGGCACCATCAGGAAGGGCCGCGCGCGGACCGACTCGGTCAGCGGCTTGTACTGGATCAGCTGGAACAGCTCGTTCTCGAAGACGACCGCGCCCTCGCTGGTGGCGACGTTGCGGCCGACCTCGAATGCGGATTCGTCGGTCTGCGAGACCTTGCCGCGCGCCACGTCGTCGAGCAGGTTCTGCAGGCCCGCGGTCAGGCTTTGCCCCTTGGTCTCGATCAGTCGCTGCTGCGCGCGCGGATTGAGCGCCAGGAAGTTCGACGGCGAGGCGGCATCGATCCACTGCGATACCGCGAACTGCAGGCGCGCCCGGGTCTTCGGATCGGCGTCGACGCTCGCGGCGAGCTGGCTCATGTATTCGGCATTCAGCAGGTACGCGCGCGCGTAGAACGACGCGAGCGAGTTCTCCTGCCACGCGGGATCGGCGAAGCGCCCGTCCTTGATCGGCGCCGAGGTGCGCTCGGGATGCGCGACGAAATCGCTCCACAAGGCGCCGAGGCGCTGCATGTAGCTGCCTTGCAGCTCGGCCAGCCGCGCCGGCGCGATCGTCATGCCCGGCACCGGCGCCCCCTGGGCGCCCGTGCCCGAGGTCCACCACTGCATCCAGGCGGCCGCTCCGAGCGCATCGTCGGGCGCGGCACCGGCGCCTGCCTGCGGCGGGCCGCTACCGCCGCCGCCGGCGCCCTGCTCGGCCGGCGCCGAATGTCGGTGCCACGGAAAGTTCATGTCGTCTGCTCCGTGAAGATCGTTCACCGCCCGTCGGCGCGAGGTCGCTCGACGGAACAGCGCCGGTCGCGATTGTCACCACCGCCGCCTCGGAATGTCAAACGTCGACGCGCTCAGCGCGCCGGCTCCGGCTCGATCCAGATCAGCGCGGCGTGCCGCCCGGTGCGGCCGTCGCGGCGATAGCTGTAGAAGCGCGCCGCATCGCTCGCCGTGCAGTCGCCGCCGCCGTGCACCGAGGCGACCGCGACCTGGGCCAGTGCCTGGCGCGCGAGCGCGAACAGGTCGGCCAGGTGCCGGTCTTCGCGATGCGGCCGGAAGGCGGAGCCCGCATCCGGCAGGCGCTCCCGCATCGCGGACAGGACCTCGGTCCCGACTTCGAAGTGCTGCGGCCCGATCGCCGGCCCCAGGTAGGCGAGGATCTCGGCGCGCGGGTCGCCGATCGCACGCCGCATCGCGCCGACGGTGTTCTGTATCACGCCGGCCGCGAGCCCGCGCCATCCGGCGTGCGCGATGCCGACCGCGCGCGCGCGCGTGTCGGCGAGCAACACCGGCAGGCAGTCGGCGACCGTGACGCAGCAGACCACGCGCGGGCGGGTCGTGAACGACGCGTCGGCGGACGGCGCAGCCTCGCCCACCGCCTCGGCGTCGACCACCCCGGCGCCGTGAACCAGCGCCAGCCAGCGCGGCGGCGCCGGCAGTGCGGCGGCAAGCCGCTCGCGGTTGCGCCGCACGGCGGCGGGGTCGTCGGCGCCAAAGCCGACGTTCATCCCGCCGCGGCCGTCGAGTGTTCCGAATTCCCCGCTCGAGGCGCCGCCCGCCCGCGTCGTGATCAGCCCCCGCACCGCGGCCGGGGCCGGCCAGCGAGGTACGATCCACTCCGGGTGCGGCTGCCGCAGCGGGTTCGCGCGCATCACCACGCCGGCGCGGCCGGAAACGCGCCGCCGAAAGCGTCGACCGGCCGATCGACCGGCCCGAACCCGATCGCGCGCATGAAATCGCGCAGGTCTACCGGCGGCGGCCGGAACCAGCCGACCGGCTGGCGTCGAGTCGGATGCATCAGGGCCAGGCGGCACGCGTGCAGCGCCTGGCGCTCGAGCGGCGAACCGGCGGCGGCCGGCCTGCCGCGGCGATAGACCGGATCGCCGATCAGCGGATGCCCGATCGACTCCAGGTGGACACGGATCTGGTGCGTGCGTCCTGTCTCGAGGCGGCACGCCAGCCACGACACCGCTGCGCCCGCGCCCCCGGCAACCCCGATCCGGCGGTAGTGCGTGCGCGCCGCGCGCGCCGCCGCGGCCCGGCTGACGCGGAAGCGCAGGGGATTGCGGGGATCCCGTGCCAGCGGCGCATCGATGGTTCCCGCCGGCTCGCAGCTGCCGCTGGCCACCGCCCAGTACTCGCGGACGACCTTGCGCTGCAGCAGCTGTCCGACCAGGTCGAGTTGCGCCTCGATCGTCCGCGCGACGACCATCAACCCGGACGTGCCGGCATCGAGGCGGTGCACGATACCGGCGCGCGGCACGCGCGCCAGGCGCGGGTCGTACGCCAGCAGGCCGTTGGCGAGCGTTCCGCTCCAGTTGCCGGCGCCCGGATGCACGACCCATCCTGCCGGCTTGTCGATCACGATCAGCGACTCGTCCTCCCAGACGATGGGCAGGTCCATCGGCTCGGGTGCGTAGGGCGAATCCTCGGGCGCCGGCGTCTCGACGACGTCGATGCGGTCGTCCTCGACGACGACGCGGTCGCGCGCCCGCGCCGGCTCGGAATTGACCCGCACGGCCCCGGCCTCGATCCAGCGCTGGACGCGGCTGCGCGAGACATGCGGCATCAGCTCGGCGACGGCCTTGTCGAGGCGCTCGCCGCTGAGCGAGCGCCCGACCGCGAACGCATGCTCGGCGGCCGACGCGCCGGGCGACGGCGCGACGGCCTCGTCATCGTCGAAATCCTCGCCTCCGGCCGCCGGAGCGCGGGCCGGCGCAGGCCGCGTCATTGATACAATCTCACGCTTTAGGCTCCAAGCCCCGATGTCCACGACCCGGCCCGCGGAACCAAGCATCCGCGCAACCGTCCGCGCGATAGCCCACGGCGCCGCCTGGCGGCGCGCGGCGCTGCTCGCGCTCGGGCTCCTGCTGGCCGCGTGCAGCTCGCTGGAAAAGGATCCTACCTCGAAGTGGGACGCCGACCGCCTCTACAACGAAGGGCACGGGGAGCTGAAATCCGGCAACTGGACCAGGGCGCGCGAGGTGTTCGAGAAGCTCGAGGCGCGCTACCCGTTCGGCCGCTATGCGCAACAGGCGCAGATCGAGATCGCCTACTGCTACTACAAGGAAGGCGAGACGGCCGACGCGCTCAGCGCGACCGACCGCTTCCTGAAGCTCAATCCGAATCACCCGAACGCGGACTATGTCTACTACCTGCGCGGCCTGGTGAACTTCATCGAGCCTCCGGCGCTGGTGGGCCGCCTGATCGGCTACCAGGTGAGCGAGCGCGACCCAAAGGCGCTGCGCGAGTCGTTCGAGGCGTTCAAGGAGCTGGCCGCGCGCTTCCCGTCCAGCCGCTACTACGAGGACGCGCAGCTGCGGATCAATTTCCTGCTCAATGCGCTGGCGGGACACGAGGTCAACGTCGCCGACTACTACTACCGGCGCGGCGCCTACCTGGCCGCGATCAGCCGCGCCCAGGGCTCTCTGCGCGAGTACCAGGGCGCGCCCGCCAACGAGCAGGCGCTCGTGATCATGGTGCGTTCCTACGCCGCGCTCGGCATGGACGATCTGCGCGCCGACGCCGAGCGCGTGCTGCGGCTGAACTTCCCCAACAGCAGGATGCTCGCCGGCGGCTTCTGAGGCCGGCTGATCCTTCAGCCCCCCATCTTTCAGCCCTCTTCCCTGCCGCGGGGCTCGGGCGCGGGCCCATCGCACGGCACGCCGGTCAGCCCCGACACGAATGCACAGGCCAGCGCCTGGCTGCGGGTGCGGGAAAACGGCGGCAGGCTGGCGAGGATCACCTTGCCGTACGAGCGGCTGAGCAGCCGCTGGTCAAGGATCATCAGCACCCCGCGGTCGTGCTCGTCTCGAATCAGCCGGCCGACGCCCTGGCGCAGCAGCGTCACCGCCTGCGGCAGCTGGTACTCCGGAAAGGGATTGCGGCCGAGGGCCCGCAGGCGCCTGATCTTCGCCTCGACCACGGGATCGTCGGGCGGCGCAAAGGGCAGCTTGTCGATCACCACCAGCGACAGCGCCTCGCCGCGCACGTCGATGCCTTCCCAGAAGCTGACCGAACCGACCAGCACCGCGTCGCCGCTGCGGCGGAACCGGTCGAGCAGCGCGCGCCGGGTGCTGTCGCCCTGCACCAGCAGCGGCAGCCCGGCCGCGTCGGACCGGATATGGCCGCGCAGCCGCTCGGCCACGCGCGCCACCGCGCGCAAGGTCGAGCACAGCACGAACGCGCGTCCGCCGCTGGCCGCGATCACCGGCCAGGCCGCGTCGGCGACCCGTTCGGGGAAGTCGTCCGCGGCGGGGTCGGGCAGCGGCTGCGGCAGGTAAAGCAGCGCCTGGCGCTGGAAGTCGAACGGGCTGTCCCAGCTCAGCGTGCGCGCGCCCGACAGCCCCAGCTCGTCCAGGAACGGCTCGAAGCGCTGCGCCACGGTGAGCGTCGCCGAGGTGAGGATCCACGCCTGCGTCTCGGCTTCGCGCACGCGCGCGAACGCCTCGGCCGCCGAGAGCGGCGTCGAGCAGAACTGCGCGCCGTGCGCGGAGGCGGCGATCCACCGGACTTCGTCGGCCGGCGGCGCCTCGGCCGGCGCCGGGTCCGGCGGCGCGTCCCCGATCTCCCACGCCTGCAACAGCTCGAGCAGGCGACCGGCGCGCGGCGCGAGCAAGTCCAGTTCGGCGTCGCGCCCTTCGTTCGATCGCAGCGCCTGCTGCAGGCTCGCGACCGCGCGTGCCAGCGCGCCGATCGACTGCCGCAACGGCGGATGCGAGCTCAGCCGGTCGAACGCCACCCGCGTGCCGGCGGCAACCCCCGCGTCGGCGAGCGTGGCGCGCAACGCGCGCGCGGCCTGCTCCAGCGAACGCGCCAGGTCCGGCCATGCCGCGCCGTCGCGCGCATGCGCGAGGCCGATGGTCAGCGCGTCGGACCCGAGCTCCGTCGCCTGCGACAGCGACCAGTTGTGGCCGAAGAATTCGGCCGCGATCCTCGGCAGGTGGTGCGCCTCGTCGAGGACGACCGTGTCGGCGAGCGGCAGCAGCTCGCTCACCGCGCCGTCGCGCAGCGCGAGGTCGGCGAGGAACAGGTGATGGTTGACGACCACGACGTCCGCCCCCAGGGCGCGGCGCCGGGCGCGATAGACGAAGCAGGCGTCGAAGTGCGGACACTCGCCGCCGAGGCAGTTGTCGCGGGTCGAGGTCACCGCGGGCCAGATCGTCGCGGTCTCTGGCACCTCGTCCAGCTCGGAGCGGTCGCCGCTCGAACTGGCACGGGCGAAACGGGAAATCGCGCGCAGATGAACGGTCTCTTCGCGCGTCGCCAGCATGCCGGAAGCTTCGGTGCGCTCGAGACGCAGGCGGCAGACGTAGTTCTGACGCCCCTTCAGCAGCGCGACGTCGGCGCGCACGCCGAGTGCGCGGCAAACCGCCGGCAGGTCGCGGCCGAAAATCTGGTCCTGCAGGGTTTTCGTGCCCGCCGACAACAGCACCCGGCCGCCGGCCAGCAGCGCCGGAACCAGGTAGGCGAACGTCTTGCCGGTCCCCGTTCCCGCCTCGGCGGCGAGCGTCTCGCGCTCGACGATCGTGTCGAAAATGGCGAGCGCCATTTCCTGCTGCGAGCGGCGCGGGGTGAAGCCCGCCATCGCGCCGGCCAACTCACCGCCCGGCGCGAAGGCAGCGGCCACCGCGTGCCGGCGCTGCGCGACGCGCCCGGCTTCCGATTCCCGAGGGTGCCGCTCCGGCGCCTGCCGAAGGCTCACGCCGGAATATCCGGAACCAGACCCATCTGCAGCCGCGTGATCGCGTCCTTGATCGCCAGCTTTCGCTTCTTCAGGCGCCGCAGTTGCAGCTCGTCCACCCCGCCCTGCTGCGCCAGCCGCTCGATCGCCTGGTCGAGGTCGCGATGCTCGATCTGCAATTCGACGATGCGGCGTTTGATCTGGTCCGCGTCCATGTCGGCAACAGAGTCTTCACCCGCGGATAACATCTATTTGCCTTGATTGCGTTGGACGGACGGCTGGCACCGACGGTTCCGGCCGCTATCGTATCAGGGCTCGCAGCCCGATCCGCCGCGCTGTTAGACTGCGCCGCCCCCTGAATCCGGGGCCGGGCGAGGTAGCCGGAACGGCTGGCCCCCGGTCTGTTGACGATTCACAGATGAGTCGCATCCGCCCCCTCACCTCTTCCCCCTTTCCACGAACCGTCGCTCCGAAGGGCGGCGGAGCAGGACGTTTGGCGCCGGCAGCCTCGGAACCGAAAAGCGGGAGGATCGGCTTCGAGGGGTGGCTGCGCCCCCCCTCGAGCACCCCCCGCGGCATTCACGGGCGTCATTCTTGCTGGCACTCGGTTCATGGTCCGTGTGCCGTTTCGACCGAAACTAGGCCCTCTCCCGCAAGCGGGAGAGGGGAGTACTGCCGCGCGGGAGAGGGGATGAACGCGGCGGGAGGGGTGATGACGAATCAGTCCGTATGCGCCGGGAATTCCAGCAATTCGCGCGACGTGTGACCCTTGGTGACCTCGACC
>CAZEIW010000175.1:0-17202 GCA_964512305.1 uncultured Burkholderiaceae bacterium
GGACCAAAATAACGTCGCGCCGGAACGGTCACCGATCCGATGAGCAACGCGACCCCGCCCCCGTTGCAGCGCCTGCAGGACGCCGAGCCCGGTCGCGGGCCCGACGGCGGGGCCCCAGCCACGGTCGCGATCAGCCGGATCTCCGCACCCAAGGCGGCCGATGTCCTGGCCAACGAACTGCGCCGGCGCATCCGGTCCGGCGAGTGGCCCGAGGGTCTTGCGCTGCCGACCGAGCGCGACCTTTCGACCCAGGCCGGGCTGAGCCGCACGACGGTGCGCGAGGCGCTGCGGATGCTGGAAAGGGACGGCCTGATCGAGATCCGGCTGGGACGCAGCGGCGGCGCCCGCGTCCGGCGGCCGGCCGGCGACGGCCTGAGCCGCCACCTCGAGCTGTTCATCTGGGGCCGGAACATCGGCGTCGAGCACCTGCACGATGTCCGCACCGCCCTGGAGGCGCTCGGGGCCGAAGGGGCGGCCCGCCATCGCACGCCGGGCGAGATCGCGGAACTGGTCGCCAGGACCGAGGCGGTCGAGGTGGCGGTCGGCAACGTGGCCGAGTATCTCGACGCCAATTTGGCCTGGCACATGGCGGTGGTGCGCGCGAGCCACAACGAGCTTCTCGTGAGTTTCATGGAAGTGCTGTCGGCGGCGATCCACCAGGCGACGGCGATCGAGGCATTCGACTCGGAAGAGGTGCGGGCGTCGACGCTCAAGATCCACCGCGCGATCCTCGACGCGATCGTCGCGGGCGATGCCGAGGCGGCCCGCCGCCGGATGACCCGGCACGTCCACGCGGCGCGTGACGTCGCGCTGAACTTCGAGCGGGACGGGGCCGCGGCGCCGGACACGCCGCGCCGGGTCAAGGCCGCGCACGCGGCCGCGAAGCGCGCCGGATCGGCGCCCGGCAAGGTCAGACGGCCGCGCAAGCCGGCGCGGCCAGGGAGGAAATCCAGGTGAGTGCGGTGGTGGGTATCGACGTCGGCGGAACGTTCACCGACCTGTATTGCGTCGACTCCGGGAGCGGAGCCGAGCGGATCGTCAAGGTCCCGTCGACGCCGGACGATCCATCGCGCGCGCTGCTCGACTCGCTGCGCGCCGCCGGGATCAATCCGTCGGAACTCGAGGCGTTGCTGCACGGAACGACGATCGCCACCAACGCGGTGATCGAGCGCAAGGGCGCGCGCTGCGCGCTGATCACGACACGCGGCTTCCGCGACGTGCTCGAGCTTGGCCGGCGCGACCGGCCGCTGATGTACGGGATGCAGGGCGTGCAGGACCCGCTGATCCCGCGCGACCGGCGCTGGGAGATCGGCGAGCGCATCGACTATCGCGGCCGCGTGCTGGTCTCGCTCGACGAGGGCGAGGTGCGCGAGCTCGCCCAGGTGCTCAAGGCGCAGGACATCGAGGCGGTCGTGATCTCGCTGATGCATTCGTACGCGAATCCCGCGCACGAGGACCGCATCGCCGAGCTGATACGCGCGGCGAACCCGGACTGGGAGGTCGTGACCTCCACCAGCGTGATCCGCGAGTATTACGAGTTCGAGCGCACCAGCACGGCTGCGGTGCAAGGCTACCTGCAGCCGCTGGTGTCGCGCTACGCGCGCAACCTGCAACGCAAGCTGCGCGACTGGGGGTTCGACCGCGACGTGCTCATCATGCAGTCCAACGGCGGCCTGTCGCCGCTGTCGCAGCTGGGGCGCCGCTCCGCGCACATCGTCCGGTCCGGCCCGGCGGCCGGCGTGATCGCCTCGGGCGGCCTGGCGAAGCAGGCCGGCTTCGACAGGATCATCACGGCGGACATGGGCGGCACGAGCTTCGACGTCGCGGTGGTGATCAACAGCGAGCCGCGCATCGCCGAGAAGACCGATCTCGACTTCCGCGTCCCCCTGCGCCTGCCGATGATCGACGTGCACACCATCGGGGCCGGGGGCGGCAGCATCGCGTCGATCGACCGCGGTGGCATCCTCGAGGTCGGCCCGCGCAGCGCGGGCTCGGTTCCCGGCCCGATCTGCTACCGGCGCGGCGGCACCGAGCCGACGGTGACCGACGCCAACCTGGTGCTCGGCCGCATCGCCGTCGACAGCCCGATCGGCGGCAGGGGAAGCATCTCGCTCGACCTGGAGTCGGCGCGCGCGGCGTTCGCGCGGCTCGGCGCGCAGCTCGGGCTCGGCGTCGAGGCTGCGGCCGAGGCGGTGCTGGCGGTGGTGAACCAGCGAATGGCCGGACGGATCCGGCTCATCTCGATCGAACAGGGACTGGACCCGCGCGAGTTCGCGATGGTCGCCTTCGGCGGGGCCGGACCGATGCACGGCGCGGCGCTGATACGCGAGGTCGGCATCCGCACCGAGCTGGTGCCGCCGTACCCCGGCGTGCTGTGCGCGATGGGCTGCGCGATCGCCGATGTCCGCTACGACTATTCGCAGACGTTCGAGCAGCGCCTGGACAGGGCCGACGTCGGGGAGATCCGCGACGTGCTGTCGCGCCAGCGTGCCGAGGGCGAAGCGCAGCTGCGCAAGGCCGACACGCCGCATTCGTCGGTCGAGGTCATGCACTTCGCCGACATGGCCTACGCCGGCCAGATCCACGCGCTGCGCGTGGCGATCCAGGCCGGTTGGGACGCGCAGCGGATGACCGAGGCCTTCGTCGCCCAATACCGGGCCGAATTCGGCAACGTGCTCGAGAACATCCCGGCGGTGGTCGTCAACCTGCGCACGAGCGTCGTCGGCACCCGGCGCGGCATCGCGCGCCGCGCCGCTGCCGTGGCCGCGCGCAACGGCGGGGCGCGGCCGGCCAAGCGGCGCCCGGTCTACTTCGGCGGCTGGCACGACGCGGCCATCTACGCCCGCGAGGACCTGCTGCCCGGCATGAGCTTCGAAGGCCCGGCGATCGTCGAGCAGAGCGATGCCACGACCGTGGTCGAACCCGGCATGTCCACCCGCGTCGACGCGTTCGGAAACCTGCTGGTGGAGGTCAAATGATCGATCCCGTCACGCTCGCCGTCGTGCGCGGCTCGCTCGAGCAGATCGCCGACGAGATGGATCTGCACCTGATCCACGCCGCGATCTCCCCGATCATCTCCGAGACCAACGACTGCGCGCACGGCATCTTCCACCCGCGGACCGGCGAGACCATCGCGCAGGGCCGCTACGGGCTGCCGGTGTTCCTCGCCAACATGCAGTTCACGACCCAGAACGTCCTGAAGCTCGCCCGCGAGCAGGGCGGCTTCAGGCGCGGCGACGTGTGGATCCTGAACGACCCGTACATCGGCGGAACGCACCTGCAGGACGCGCAGCTGGTCGCGCCGTATTTCGTCGGCGACGAGCTGTTCGCGCTGTTCGCGAGCACCGGGCACTGGATGGACGTCGGCGGCAGCGTCGCCGGCGGCTGGGCGCCGAAAGCCCAGGACATCCACCAGGAAGGCACCGTGATTCCGGCGGTGAAGATCTACGACCAGGGCAGGCTCAACGAAAGCCTGGTCGCGATGTTCCGCGCCAACACCCGGCTGCCGGAGGAGATCGCCGGCGATCTGTCGGCGATGATCAACGTGTTCTCGGTCGGCCAGCGCGGCCTCGACCAGTTGGTGGCGCGCTACGGCACCGCGACGCTCGACAAGTGCATCGCCGAGATGATCGCACGCTCGGAGCGCCAGATGCGCTCGTACATCGCGGAGATTCCCGACGGGACGTACCGCTTCGAGGAGACGATCGACAACGACGGCGTCGTCGACGAGCCGCTGAAGATTGCGCTCGCGCTGACGGTCAAAGGATCGGACCTGCACTTCGATTTCAACGGCACCTCGGAAAGCGCTCGCGGACCGGTGAACCTGTCGGCCAACACCACGATGTCGGGCTGCTATGTCGCGATGAAGCACATCTATCCGGAGGTGCCCGTCAACGGCGGCGCGTTCCGGCCCGCGAGCTTCACCATCCCGGCGCGCACGATCGTCTCGGCGGAGTATCCGACCCCGGTCGGCGGCTACCTCGAGGTGCTGGGCCGCGTGATCGCGGTGGTTTTCGGGGCGCTCGGGCAGGCGATCCCGGAGCGGACTCCGGCGGCGCCGTTCGGAACGATCGGCGTGTGCACGGTCGGCGGCCGCCATCCCGACACCGGCAAGTTCTTCGTCGGCGTGTTCCCGTATCCCGGCGGCTACGGCGCGACCAGGGCGACCGACGGCCTCGTGCACGGCACGCCGCCGCAGTCGATGGCCAATTTCGTGTCGCTCGAGATGTCGGAGCACCGGTACCCGCTGCGCTTCGACTTCTTCCGGCTGCGTGAGGATTCCGGCGGCTCCGGCTGGCACCGCGGTGGCTGCGGTTCCGAATACCAGTTCACGGCGTGGGCCGAGTGCAAGACCACCGTGTTGGGTGACGAGTGCGATTCCACGCCGTTCGGCGCCGCCGGCGGCGGTCCCGCCGCGCCGAACGTGGTCGAGTTCCGCACCGGAGGCAAGACCTGGCGCCCCCCGATGCGCAGCAAGCAGGAAAACGAGCTGCTGCATCCGGGCGACGGCCTGCATGCGTGCACCCCGGGCGGCGGCGGCTTCGGCGACCCGCTGGAACGGGACGTGGCCGCGGTCGAGCGCGACCTGAACCTGGGGTACGTGAGCCGCGCGACCGCCGAGCGGGACTACGGCGCGGTGGTCGCGGCTGCCGCGCCGCTCGGGGATCGGACGGTGTACCGCCTCGACGCGGACGCGACGTCGGCGGAGCGCGCCAGGCGGCGCACGGAGCGTGCAGGCGGAAAGGGCGGGGTCGCACGATGAATTCGCTGGGAAGCTGGGAAATGCCGCAGGAGCTCAAGCTCCTGCAGGAGACCACGCGCCGCTTCATGCAGCGCGAGGTCAGGGCCGCGGAGGAGGGCGAACCGCACGACTCCTGGCACCTGCCGGACGAGAAGCTCAAGCCGCTTCAGGCCAAGGCGAGGAAGCTCGGATTCTGGTGCGTGCAGACGCCGGCCGAATACGGCGGCGCAGGTTTGAACCTCCTCGGCCAGAGCCTGGTCGCCGAGGAGGCATCGCAGTGCAAAATGGGACCCTACATCCCGGCCTGCGGCGCGTTCGGCTTCGATCCGCCGAACATCATCTTCCGCGGCAATCGCGCACAGATCGAGAAGTACGCGCTGCCAGCGATCGACAACGGCGACAAGACCTTCGTCGCGATCACCGAACCCAGCGGGGGCTCCGATCCGGGGCGCGCGATCCGCACCCGCGCCGAGCGCAAGGGCGACCGCTACGTCCTCAACGGCACCAAGATCTTCATCTCGGGCGTCGGCCAGTCAAAATGGGGCATCGCGTTCGCCCGCACCGGCGGCCCCGGCCGCTCGGGCGTCAGCGCCTTCATCGTCGAGCGCGACCGGCCGGGGCTGTCGTGGTCGCCGTTTCCCGTGATCCGGTCGTACTTCCCTTACGAGCTGCATTTCAACGACTACGAAGTGCCGGCCGAGAACCGGCTGGGCGAGGAAGGGCAGGGGTTCGAGCTGGCCGAGGAGTGGCTGATCCACGAGCGCGTGCCGTACGCGGCGGCGACCATCGGGATCGGCCAGGCGGCGCTCGACATGACCGTCGAATGGGCGCGGCAGCGCCACACGTTCGGCGCCCCGCTGGCCGACCGCCAGGCCGTGCAGTTCATGCTGGCCGACTCGGAGATCGAGCTGCGCGCGGCGCGGCTGCTCGTCTACGACGCGGCGTGGAAGGCCGATCGCGGCGAGAGCATCAAGCACGAGGCCTCGATCTGCAAGGTGTTCGGCACCGAGACCGCGGGACGGGTGGTCGACCGGTGCATCCAGGTGTTCGGGGGCATGGGGGTGTCGAGGGAGATGCCGCTGGAGCGGTGGTACAGGGAGTTGAGGATCAAGCGGATCGGGGAGGGGCCGTCGGAGATCCACCGGATGGTCATCGCCCGCAACCTGATCGGCGCGCGCAAGGCGGCATGACACCATGTCCGTCGACATCGAAATCGCCGATGGCATCTGCACGATCGTGATCAACCGCCCCGAGCGGTTGAATGCGATCGATGTCGAGCACTACCGGCTGCTGTCGCAGGCCTGGCAGCGCGTGCGCGACGACGCGGCGATACGTGTGGCGATCGTCACCGGCGCGGGCGACAAGTCTTTCTCCACGGGTGCCGACATCAAGAGCGTGCTGACGGGGCCGCCGGGGTACGACGAGATGTGGCTGACGCAGCGCGACCAGCTGCTCAACCGCGGCCTCGAGGTCTGGAAGCCCGTCATCGCCGCGGTCAACGGCTACTGCCTCGGCGGGGGCATGACGCTGCTGCTGGCGACCGACATCCGGATCGCGGCGCCGACTGCGACATTCGGGCTGGCCGAGGTCAAGCGCGGCGTGATTCCGGGCAACGGCGGGACGCAGCGCGTGCTCGCGCAGCTGCCGCATGCGATCGCGATGGAGATGCTGCTCACCGGCGACGCGATCGATGCCGAAACGGCCGCCCGCTGGGGCCTGGTGAACCGGGTCGTGCCGCGCGAGCAGCTGATGGCCACGGCGCTCGAGGTCGCGCGCCGGATCGCCGCCAACGCGCCGCTCGCGGTACAGGCGGCCAAGGAGCTAGCGCTGCGCAGCCGCGGACTCGACCTGGCGAGCGGGCTCAGGCTGGAGCAGGTGGTCAACCGGATGCTGATGGCGACCGAAGACGCGCGGGAAGGCCCGGCCGCGTTCGCCGAGAAGCGCGCGCCGCGCTTCAAGGGATGCTGATGACGGCGCCGCGCTATCCGCTGGAATCGGTCACGGTCGTCGACCTCGGCCAGATCTACAACGGCGCGTACGCGACGTTCCTCATGGCGATGGCGGGCGCGCGCGTGATCAAGGTCGAGCCGCCCGAGGGCGAGCACCTGCGGCGGCGGGGCACCGTCGGCGGGGCCGGCCTGCCGTTCGCGATGCTCAACTCGAACAAGCAATGCGTGACGCTCAATCTGAAGCACGAGCGCGGGCGCTCCCTGCTGTTCGAGATGGTGAAGCGGTCCGATGTCCTGCTCGAGAACTTCGCGCCCGGCACGACCGATCGCCTTGGATGCGGGTGGTCGCGCCTGAAGGAGATCAACCCGCGCCTGATCTATGCGCAGGGCTCGGGATACGGTTCGAGCGGACCCTACCGCGACTACCCCGCGATGGATCTGACCGTGCAGGCGATGGCGGGCGTGATGAGCGTCACGGGGTACGCGGACCGGCCGCCGGTGAAGGCCGGCCCGGCGATCTGCGACTTCTTCGGCGGCGTGCACCTGTTCGGCGCGGTGATGACGGCGCTGTACGAGCGCGAACGCACCGGCGTCGGGCGCGCCGTCGAAGTCTCCATGCAGGAGGCGGTCTATGCCTCGCTCAGCTCGAACCTGGGCCTTTACTACGGCAGCGGGGGCAAGACGCCCATGCGAACCGGCAACCGCCACGGCGGCCTGGCGGAGTCGCCCTACAACGTCTATCCGACCCAGGACGGCTACATCGCGATCATCTGCGTCGGCGAGACTCATTGGAAGTCGCTGATCCGGGCCATGAACCGACCCGAGCTGGCAGACGATCCGCGATTCTCCAGCCTCAAGATGCGAGTCGAGCACATGAACGAGGTCGACGCGATCGTCGGGTCGTTCACCGGCCGTTACACCCGGCAGGAGCTCTTCGAGTTGCTGCTCGAGCACCGGGTGCCGTGCGCGCCCGTGCGCGACCTGGACGAAGTCGTCAACGATCCGCACATGCTGGCACGGCGCGCGCTGCAGTGGATCGACCATCCGCAGCTCGGCCGCATCCCGGTGCAGTCGTCGCCGCTGCGGTTCGAGGGCGTCGAGCCGGCGGCGATCGTGCCGAGCCGCCAGCTCGGCGAGGACAACGCCTCCGTCTACGGCGACTGGCTCGGCCTGTCGCGCAACGAGATCGCCGGGCTTCGCGACGGGGGCGTGATCTGATGCGCGGCAACGTCGTGATCGCCGGGATCGGCCGGACGGCCTTCGGCAAGCTGCCGGGACGGAGCACGATCTCGCTGAACGTCGAGGCCTGCCGCGAGGCGCTCGCGGACGCCGGGGTCGAGAAGGAAGCGGTCGACGGGCTCCTGGTCAAGCCGCCCACTTCGAATCCGCAGTTCATGTACGGACAGACGCTCGCCGAGGCCATGGGCCTGCAGCCGCGCGTCGGCGGCGCCTGGGACCAGGGGGGTGCGGCCAACATCTCGCTGATCTCGTTTGCCGCGATGGCGATCGAGCACGGCCAGTGCGAGATCGCGCTCGTGTGCTACGCGGACAATCCGCGCACGGGCAGCCGTCACGCGTACGAGAAGGCATGGGGCGACGATGCCGCGTACGGATGGTTCGGCGTGCCCGCGGGTTATGCGATGCTGGCGCGAAGGCACATCGAGGAATTCGGGACGACCTCGGACCAGCTGGGCGAGATCGCGGTCGCTGTCCGCGGCCACGGCGCGGCGAATCCGCACGCGCAGCTGCGCAAGCCGCTGACGCTCGAGCAGTATCGCGAGTCGCCCTGGGTCGTCGATCCGCTGCGCCGCGACGATTGCTGCCTGGTCTCGGACGGCGCAGCCGCCGTCCTGCTGATGAGCGCCCGCCGCGCGAAGTCGGCCGGCGTGAAGAAGCCCGTGCCGATCCTTGGATTCGGCCAGGGCCAGACTTCGTGGGACGTCGCGCAACGAGCCGACCTCACACGCACCTGCGCCGAAGTTTCGGGAGCGACGGCGCTGAAGATGGCCGGGCTTTCGGCGCGCGACATCGATGTCGCCCAGATCTACGACTGCTTCACGATCACGGTTTTGATGACGCTCGAGGCGTACGGCTTCGCGCCGCGCGGCCAGGGGGGGCCGTTCTGCGCCGGCGGCGCGTTGAAGGTCGGGGGCGCGCTGCCGGTCAACACCTCGGGTGGGCTGCTGTCGGAAACGGGCATGCCCGGGCTGCAGCTGGTGCTCGAGGGGGTTCGGCAGATGCGCGGCGAGGCGACCCTGCAGGTGCGCGGCGCCGAGAACTGCATCGTCAGCAACCAGGGTGGAATCATGCATACGCACTCGACGCTCGTGCTGGGGCAGGCGATATGAGCGCCGGGCGGCCGAGCGAGACGGTGTTCCCCGGTCCGCAAGCCGACCAGGCGGGCACCGAATACTGGCGCGCGCTCGACGAGGGCCGCCTGCTGTTCCAGCGTTGCGACGACTGCGGCGAGGCCTGGCTGCCGGCGCGCGCCGAGTGCCCGCATTGCCTCGGGCCGCGGAAGCGGTGGGAGACGGCCTCGGGAAGGGCGCGGCTGGTGAGCTGGGTCGTCTATCACCACGCCTACCACGACTATTTTGCATCGCGTCTGCCGTACAACGTCGCCGTGGTCGAGCTCGAAGAGGGGCCGCGCCTGATCAGCAACGTGGTGGGAGCAATCGGGCGGCTGCGGATCGACATGCCGCTGAAGCTCGTCATCGAGCGCGAAGCGGGCATTGCGCTGGCGCGGTTCGCGCCGGCCTAGCGGGGCGGTCTGCACCAGGCGTCGTGATACCTCACACCAACAACGAAGTGCCAACCCGAGACAAGGAGGAACACCGAATGCTCTCCCGGATTTTCCAGGCGGCCTTGATGGCCGCGCTGACGGGCGTTTTCGCGTCTGGCGCGCATGCCCAGGCACCGCTGCGCATCGGCGCGATCAATCCTTACAGCGGACCGCTCGCGCTGTACGGCGACGAAGTGGCGCGCGGCTACCAGCTTGCGGTCGACGAGAGGAACGCGAAGGGGGGCGTGCTGGGGCGCAAGATCGAGCTGATCCGCGGAGACGCGGCCAATCCGCAGCAAGGCATCGCGGCGGTCGACCAGCTCGTGACGCGCGACAAGGTCGATCTGTTCATCGGCACGTACATCTCGGCGGTCTCCAACGCCGCCAGCGACGCGGCGCTGCGCTACGGCAAGATCTACTGGGACACCAACGCGCTCGCCGCCGATCTCACAGAGCGCGGCCTGCCCAACTTCATCCGCGTCGGTCCCAATGCCGCTCTCATCGCCGACATGAGCGTGCGGGCCGTCGCCGAGATGATCGGCCCGGCGCTGCACAAGCAGCCGGGCGACGTGACGATCTGGATCGAGCACGAGGACTCGATCTACGGCACGTCGATCGGCGACCTCCAGAAGCGGCTGCTCGATGGCAAGGGATTCAAGGTGCTGGGCGAGGGCGCTCACAACTTCAAGGCGGCGGATCTTACCGACGTCGTGCTGCGCACCAGGCACGCCGGTCCGGACATCTGGCTGGTCACCGGCTACGTGCCCGACATCAACCTGCTCGAAAAGACCTCGCGTGAGCAGGGCTTCAAGCCGCCCGTGATCCTCACCGTGGGCACCGGCGACACGAACGAGACGCTCGAGGCGCTCGGCCCCGACTTTCTCGAGGGCGTGCTCGTCGTCTCGTATCCGCGCCCGGACATCTCGGAAGCCTTCGGTCCCGGGGCTCGCGCGTACCTGGACGCCTACCGCAAGGCCTACAACCGGGAGCCGATCGCGCCGCAGAGCCTGACCGCGTACACCGGCATGAAGATCCTGCTCGAGACGGTCGAAGCGGCGGGATCGACCGAGGTCGACAAGGTGCGCGCGGCGGCGGCGAAATTCGACAAGCCGATGAACACGTACCCGTCGGGTTCCGGCGTGAAGTTCGACGACAAGTTCCAGAACACGCGCGCGGCCTTCACGGTGATCCAGTGGCAGGGCGGCAGGCAGGTGACCGTGTTCCCGCCCGACGCGCGGGCGGCGGGCGTGGCTTTGAAGAACCTGCCGCGCAAGCAGTAGGGGGAGCGTGCGATGGGGAGCGCCCTCACCCCCGGCCCCTCTCCCGCAAGCGGGAGAGGGGAGCCCCAAAGCGGCCGCCGTGCCTCCCCTCTCCCGCTTGCGGGAGAGGGGCCGGGGGTGAGGGCGGCAAAAGAAGGTAGAGCTCGCGCCAGGCCGCAGCCCGAACCCAATGGATAACGTCCTTCACATCCTCGTCGTCGGCCTCATGCTCGGCGGGATCTACGGTCTCGTCAGCGTGGGCCTGAACCTCGTCTTCGGCGTGATCCGGATCGTCAATTTCGCGCACGGCGAGCTCGTGATGCTGGCCATGTACGGGGCCTGGCTGTGCCATGACCTGCTGGGACTGGACCCGTACCTGTCGGTGGCGCTCGTGGTCCCGGCCCTGTTCGTACTGGGCCTCGTGCTGTACCGGCTGGTGCTGCAGCCGCTGCACGCGGAGCCGTCGATGCAGATCTTCGCGACCTTCGGCCTGCTGATCGTGTTCCAGAACGCGGTCCTCGCGCTGACTCGCGGCGAGGGCTACAGCGTGCCTTCCAAGGTGGCCGGGCTGACCGTGGCCGTCGGCGACATCTACGTCACCTATTCGCGGCTGATCATCTTCGCCGCACTGACCCTCGTCGCCGTGGCGCTGCACCTGTTCCTGAAGCGCACCCTGACAGGCAAGTCGATCCGCGCCGTGACCCAGGACCGCCAGGTGGCGCGGCTGATGGGCATCAACGTCGAGCGCACGTTCACGATCACCTTCGGCCTCGGCGCCGCGCTGGCCGGCCTGGCGGGCGTGCTGCTTTCGCCGCTGTACACGCTGTCGCCGGGGATCGGCGGCAATTTCATCCTGGCCGCCTTCGCGGTGGTGGTCCTCGGAGGCCTGGGCAGCGTGGCAGGCGCCTACTTCGGCGGACTCATCGTCGGCGTGGTCGAGGCGTTCGCGGGCTTCTACATCGACCCGGAGCTCAAGCAGGCGGTCTGGTTCCTGATCTTCCTCGCCGTGCTGGTCGTGCGTCCTTCGGGGCTGTTCGGCCAGGCCGGTGCCGAGGAGATCGGCATGCGCGAGCAGGCGTGAGGCATGAAGAACGAGCCGATGATCGCCGATGCAGGCGCCATGGCGGGCGTGGCCGACGAAACCCAGCCGCCCGAGCCGGCGCCCGATCCGGCGCTCGGCCTGATCGCCTGGAAGCGCGTCGGCCTGCTGTACGCCGGCGGCCTTGCCCTGGCGGTGCTGCCGCTTGTCTTGCTCATGGGCGATCTCTTCTGGGTCAACGTGCTGACCTACACGTACCTCTTCGCGGGGCTCGCGGTCGCCTGGAACATCCTTGCCGGATTCGGCGGCCAGTTCTCGCTCGGGCACGGCGTGTTCTTCGCGGTCGGCGCCGATACGACGGCGCGCCTGTTCCTGAACTGGCACCTGTCGCCCTGGTTCGGCGTGCTGCCGGGGGCGATCGCCTGCGCGCTGTTCGGGCCGCTGCTGTTCCTGCCGACCTTCCGTCTCAGGGGCTCGTTCTTCGCGATCGCGACGCTCGCCTTCAACGAGGTCGGGTTCGTGTTCTCGAACTACTTCGATTCGGTGACCGGCGGTCCGCGCGGCATGCAGGTGCCGTTCCGCGCCGGTTTCGCGAACATGATCTTCGCCTCGCCGATCGCCTACGCGATCCTGATGTTCTCGTTCATGGCGCTCGCGCTCGCCGTCACGATCGTGCTGATGCGGAGCCGCCTGGGCTATTACCTTCTCGCCGTGCGCGAGGATGAGGTGGCGGCGCGCGCGGCCGGCATATCGGTCACCGGGGTGAAATTGCGTGGCACGGCCCTGTCGGCCGCGCTGACGGCGCTCGGCGGCGGGCTGTTCGCGATGTACGTGCGCACGATCGACCCGACGACGCTTTTTTCACTTCCCGAGGTGGGGGTCAAGTTCGCACTGCTGTCGCTGATCGGCGGTATCGGGACGATCATCGGGCCGGCGCTTGGCGCGTTGCTGATCATTCCGCTCGAAAGCTGGTTGCGTGCCGCCTTCGGCGGCGCCGACCCGGGCGTGCACCTGGTCCTGCTCGGGATCGTGATGCTCCTCGCAGCGCTGTTCATGCGGCGCGGCCTCGTGGGCACGGCCGACGGGCTATGGCAGCGCTGGAAGCACAGGAGGCGGCGGAGATGAACCAGCCGTTCCTCCAGGTGCGCGGGGTCGAGAAGCGCTTTGGCGGGCTCGTTGCCGTCAACGACGTGTCGTTCGACCTCGCACGCGGCGAGATCGTGAGCATCATCGGGCCCAACGGCGCCGGCAAGACGACGCTCTTCAACCTGCTGACCGGGCAGCTCAGGCCCAGTTCGGGCGAGGTCCGCCTCGACGGCGAACTCATCAACGCGCTGCCGCCGGAGGAGCGCGCGCGGCGCGGCCTGGGGCGCACGTTCCAGATCGCCAAGCCGCTGCCGTCGCTCACCGCGCTGGAGAATGCGATGGTCGGCTCCTTTTTGCGCCACCGGCATTTGCGCGCCGCCGAGGCCAAGGCGCACAAGATGCTGCGCGAGGTGGGGCTGGCGCGGCGCGCCGACGTGCGGGCTTCGCAGCTGACCCTGTCGGAGCGCCGCCGCCTCGAGGTGGCCCGGGCTCTGGCGCTCGAGCCCTCGCTGATCCTGCTCGACGAAGTGATGGCTGGGCTGAACCAAAGCGAAGCCGGCGAGTGCATCGATCTGTTCCGCCGCCTGAACGAGGGGGGTCTCGCCTTCCTCATCATCGAGCACAACCTGAAGGTGGTGCGCGCGTTCTCCCGGCGCGTGATCGTGATCGACCGCGGCGCCAAGATCGCCGACGGCGAGGCCGACGAGATCCTCGCCCTGCCGCGCGTGGTCAGTGCCTACCTCGGAACGAGGCATTGATGGGCCGCTTGTTGACGGTCGACAAGGTCTCGTCCGGCTACGGGCAGACGCCGGTGCTGCGCAAGGTTTCGGTGCACGTCGACACGGGCGAAGTTGTCGCAGTCGTCGGCGCCAACGGCGCAGGCAAAAGTACGCTGCTGCGCACGATCGCCGGGTTGGTGCGCGCGGGCAGCGGCGAGATCGTGTTCGACGGCATCCATGTCACCCGCCTGGCGGCGCACACGATCGTCGGCCACGGGCTGTCGATGGTGCCTGAGGGCGGGCGCCTGTTCCCGTTCATGACGGTGCTGGAGAACCTGGAGCTGGGCGCGTTCGGGCCGACCTCCCGCGGCGACCGCCAGCAAAGCCTCGAAGACGTGATGCAGCTGTTTCCGATCCTGCGCGAGCGGCGCTCGCAGCTGGCGGGGTCGCTGTCGGGCGGCGAGCGGCAGATGTGCGCGATCGCGCGCGCCCTGATGAGCCGGCCGCGCATGCTGATGCTCGACGAGCCCTCGCTCGGCCTGTCGCCGGCGATGCTGGAGAAGGTGTTCGATCTGATCCGCACCGTGGTCGCCTCGCGCGACCTCACGGTGCTCCTGATCGAGCAGAACGTCGCCGACGCGCTCGAGATGGCGAACCGCGCGTACGTGATCGAGGGCGGCAGCATCGCGAAATCGGGCCCCGGGGCGGAACTGCTGCACGATCCCGACATTCAGCGCGCGTACTTGGGGCTGTAGCGTCGTGGCCAAGCCATCGTCCGGTAAGTCCTTTACGGTCGGCGCCGGCGCGGGCTTCGCCGGCGATCGGATCGAGCCGGCGGTGACGATGGCGCGCTCGGGCGAGGTCGACGCGATCGCGCTCGAATGCCTCGCGGAGCGAACGCTGGTCAACGCGATCCGCATGCGCGAGAGCGACCCTGAGGCCGGTTTCGACCCGCGACTGAAGCGCCGCTTCACGCCGCTGCTGCCCCACGTGGGGCCGGCCTGCCGTGTCGTGACGAATCTCGGTGCCGCCAATCCCGCGGCGGCGGGCCGCGCCGCCGCGCGGCTCGCGCGTGAGCTGGACTGCAGCCGGCTGCGGATCGCGTCGGTGATCGGCGACGACGTGCTGGACCGCATCGGCGAGGTCGAGTGGACGCAGGCGACCGAGGGCGGCCGCTGGATCGGCGCCCACGCCTACCTCGGCCTCGAGCCGATCGCCGCAGCGCTGGAGGACGGCGCCCATGTCGTGATCACCGGCCGCGTCGCCGACTCTTCGCTGGTCGCGGCCGCGCCGGTGCAGGCGCTCGGCGCGAGGGGCGACGCGTTCGCCGCCGCGATGACGATCGGGCATCTGCTCGAGTGCGGCGGCCAGCTTTCCGGCGGCAACCTGAGCGAGCCGAACCTCGCCGATCTGTCGGCGCAGGAGCTCGCCGGCCTGGGTTACCCGGTCGCCGATATCGCGGCCGATGGAACTTCCACCATACGCCTGCTGGAGGGGCAGCCGGGCCGCCTCGACACCGTTGCATGCGCGCTGCAGCTGCTCTACGAGGTGCATGACCCGCGTCAGTACGCGACGCCCGACGCGGTGCTCGACTTCACCGACGTCCGCTTCGAGCAGCTGGGGCCGAACCGGATCCGTCTGGAGGGCGCGCGCGCCTCGCCGCGGCCGGACCGGCTGAAGGTGATCGGCTTTCTTGCACGCCGCGGCGTCATCGCCGACGTCGAGATCGCATACGCGGGCACGGGCGCGCTGGGGCGCGCGCGGCTGGCGGCCGACGTGCTGCGAATCAGGCTGGAGCGGGTGCTCGGCATCGCCGATTTCGTGGTCGACCTGGTCGGCGTCGATTCGGTGCTCGGCGCGGGCTCGCTGCCGCTCGCGGGCGATCCGCCGGAGCTGCGCGTGCACCTGTCGGCGCGCTGCGACGACGGCGAACTGGCGCAAGCGATCGAGGACGAGGTCTATGCGCTGACGCTCTCGGGTCCCGCCGGGGGCGGCAGCGTGCGCAGCGAGCGGCGCGCCCGGGTCGAGACGGTGACGGGCTTCCTGGCGCGCGACCGCGTACCCACCCGCATCGAATGGGCGCAGCGATGAGGGTCGGCGATCTCGCGAGCGGCCGCGCCGGCGACAAGGGCGACGTGCTCGACCTGACGCTGGTGGCGCGGGATGCGGAAGCCTACGCGACGCTCTGCCGCGCGCTGACGGGGGAGAGGGCGGCGCGCCTGCTCAACCGGGTGGTGCCTGGCGAGGTGGTCCGTTACGAGCTGCCGGGGCTGCGCGCGCTGAAGTTCGTCGCGCCGACCGCGCTGCCGGGGGGTGTCCACGCTTCGCTTCGTGCGGGACTGCACTGGCAGAAGGCCGCGATCTGGCTCCTGCTCGACTGCGAGCTGTCGGAGCCGGAAGACTGAACGACGTTTCGAGGAGACCATCATGGCAAAGCGCCGCAAGGTCATCATCACCTGCGCCGTCACCGGCGCGATCCACACGCCGTCGATGTCGCCGTATCTGCCGGTCACCGCCGACGAGATCGCGGCGGCCGCGCTCGGCGCGGCCGATGCGGGCGCCGCGATCGTGCATCTGCACGCTCGCGACCCCAGGGACGGCCGGCCGTCGCAGGAGCCCGAGCTCTTCACGCCCTTCCTGAAAAAAATCAAGGCGGCGTCGAACGTCGTGATCAACCTGACGACCGGCGGCGCGCCCACGATGCTGGTGCAGGAGCGCGTGCGGCCCGCGCTGCAGTTCAAGCCCGAGGTGGCGTCGCTCAACATGGGCTCGATGAACTTCGGCCTGTACGAGATGCTCCAGCGCAACAAGGAATTCAAGTTCGATTGGGAGCGGCCCTATCTCGAGGGCAGCTGGGACCGGATCTTCCGCAATACCTTCGCCGACATCGCCTTCATCCTGGAGTCGTGCAGCAACAACGGTACGCGCTTCGAGATCGAGTGCTACGACATCAGTCACCTGTACACCGCGGCGCATTTCCTCGAGCGGGGGCTGGTCAGGCCGCCGCTGTTCATCCAGTCGGTGTTCGGGTTGCGCGGCGGGATCGGCCCGCATCCGGAAGACGTGCTGCACATGCGCCGCACGGCCGACCGGCTGTTCGGGAACGACTACGTGTGGTCGGTGCTGGGGGCGGGCCGCAACCAGATGGCGGTTGCGACGCTGTCGGCCGCGATGGGAGGCAATGTCCGGGTCGGTCTGGAGGATTCGCTGTGGGACGGGCCGGGCACGCTGGCCCGCACCAACGCGGCCCAGGTCGGGCGCATTCGCACCATCCTGGAGGCGCTGTCGCTCGAGGTCGCGACGCCTGACGATGCGCGCGAGATCCTGCAGTTGAAGGGCGGCAACCAGGTCGCGATCTGATCCCCGGGATTGGGGCGGGAAGAATCGAGGAGTTGGAACGATGAGCGAGCAAGTCGAAACGATTCGCGTGCTGATCGCCAAGGTCGGGCTGGACGGCCACGACCGCGGCGTCAAGGTCGTCGCGCGCTGTCTTCGCGACGCCGGCATGGACGTCATCTACACGGGTCTGCACCGGTCGCCCGAGGAGGTCGTCGACGCGGCGGTGCAGGAGGACGTCGACATCCTCGGCATCAGCCTGCTGTCCGGCGCCCACATGACGGTGTTTCC
>CAZEIW010000176.1:0-23009 GCA_964512305.1 uncultured Burkholderiaceae bacterium
GAGGTGCCGCGTGGCGTCGCGCAAATCCAACCCCGGTTTCATGACCGGCGTGCCAGAGCTGCTCATTCTTCGCTTGCTCACCGACCGTGAACTGTACGGTTACGAGTTGGTCCAGGCCATCAAAGTCTCGACGGGTGAGGCCATCGAACTCGGCGAGGGGGTCGTCTATCCCGTCCTGCACACCCTCGAAATGCAGGGTTTCCTGAAGGCGCGCCGCAAGGCGGTCAATGGTCGCACGCGCATCTACTACGCCGCGACACCCGCCGGAAAGAGGCGCCTCGCTGTCATCGCGGACGAATGGAACCGCGTCTCCGATGCGATTCTGCGAGTCGTAAGAGGGCATGACGATGCAACCGCGCCGGCTTGAGGACCTCGGCGAACGTCTTCTGCGCGCCGGTGTCGCTCCGCGCCATGTCCGGCGCTTCATCGGTGAATTGCGTGACCACTACGACGACATCGTGCAGGAGCGACTGGTCGAAGGCGCGAGCCGCGCTGGTGCGGAAGAGGCGGCGTGGGCGCGTCTCGGCGACGAGGAACGACTGACGCAAAGCATTTTGACTCGACCGGAAGTGCGCTCGTTTAGCGCGCGCTTTCCAGGAATCGTCTTTGGCGCCGGGGCGTTGTTCCTGTGGGTTGGGGCCCTGGCGCTGGTACTGCTTGCCATCGCCGTTCTGCCGGAGATCTCGGGCAAGCCACTGGCCGTATTCCTGTTCTGTTATTCGTTCGCGCGCATCTTTCCGATCGTCGCCGCTTTCGGATTGTTGGCTGCAGCTGCCCGCCAGAGGCTCGCGTCACGATGGCCCTACGCCGGGGCGGCAATGCTGGCTTGTCTCGGCGGCACGACCAGCGTCAGCTTCGGTTTTCACGCGGGGACAGAGGGAGCATCGAGCATTTCGATGGAGCAATCCATGATTCCCTTTCTGTTTCCGTTTACCGACGTTCTCGGACCGCGAGAACTTCCGGTTCTGGCCGAAGGAATTGCTCGAGGTTTCGTGCTTCTGGCCGTAAGTTTTGTGGCCCACCTGATTTGGAGCCGCTACGGCGGCTTCTTGCGGGATCCCGTGGGGAATGTTTGATTGCGTGGATCAGCTCTTGGCCTTGGCCTTGGACTTGTTCAGGGTCACGGCGGCGCGAATGAGAGCCTTCAGCGCTTTCTCGTCTATCTTCGCGCCCTCGTGGAAGTCGATGGCGCGTCTTGTGTTCCCCTCAAGACTGGAGTTGAAGAGGCGCGAAGGATCGTCCAGAGCCGCTCCCTTGGCGAAAGTCATCTTCACGACGCTCTTGTAGGTCTCGCCGGTGCAGATCATTCCGTCGTGCGACCACACCGGAACCCCCCGCCACTTCCACTCCTCGACGATCTGCGGGTCGGCCTCCTTGACCAGGGTGCGGAGCCGGCTCAGCATCTTGCCCCGCCAGTCGTCCAGCTCCTTGATTCGCGCGTCTATCAGCTGCGAAGGAGATTTGCCGTCCTGCGACCCGCTCTTCTTCACGCCCGTTCTCCATGAGCCGGAATTGCATCGATCGAGATGGATTCGTGCAAGCGTTCTATCACACGTTCGGAATCCGCCCTGACGGCGTACGCGCCTGCTCCCTTGCCCCAGCGCACGACGCGTGCCAGCAGATCATCTTCGTAGAGTGCGGCCGACAGGTCGTCTATCGCGATCGTCCCGGGAGCCGTTCCGGCCTTGATCGCCGAATGAAGCCGCGCCCTTCGTTGAGGATCCGAGTTGTAGTGCACGGCACAGCCGCCCTCCAGCAGGCCCAGGCACGATAGCGGTTGATAGCCGGCCCCCCAGAACGAATCGGTGATCCCCGCTTCGAACCAGCACATCGCTCCGGCGCTCACGCCGCAAAGCAAAACCCCGCGCGCATAGGCTTCGCGGAAAGTCCTGTCTGCGGTCCACTCCCGCCAGACCCCGAGAGCCGACTTGGTATTTCCGCCGCCGACGAAAATCGCGTCTTGCTCGATCAAGTGCTTATGGAAGTGCGCAAGCGGAGCACTGCCCGGTGACGGCATGCGAAAGAAGGCCAGATGGGAGGGCTCGCAGCGATCGACCGGGAAGGCCTTGTAGAACTTCTCGATGCCGTCGGGAATGTCGCCACTGGGCGTGCCGAGATAGCAGACTCGCGGCTTTGGCTTACCCGTCAGCTCGAGGATGAACGCATCGATGGGCGAGGCAACGTCTTCCATCAGGAAGCCACCGCCGCCGATGGCAAGTATGCGGCGCATCTTGTCGTTGGTACTCCCGCTCGTTTGGAGGTGGGCGTGGTTCGGCGGACGCTACCGCCTGCCGTTTGCTCCGGCAAGTCTCTCGCAATGACCGCTGGCGCATCGGTGCCAAGTCCATACGAACGAGCCCTTGCGCGATAATTCCAGCAGCCGCGGCCGGCCCTCGGGAGCCGGCCTCGCCGCCTGCCCGGGCTCTGGCGCCCGCGGCGCCAACCGGGAGGTGCCGATGTACACGGGCAGCTGCTTGTGCAACGCGGTCCAGTTCCGCATCGACGCTGCGCTCGAAGCGGTCCAGGTCTGCCACTGCTCGCAGTGCCGCAAAGCGCAGGGCGGCCCGTTCGCGACCAACATCCCGGTGCCTGCGGCCGCATTCCAGCTGATCCGCGGTGCCGACCGCCTGTCCGAATACGAATCGTCGCCCGGCAAGAGGCGCCTGTTCTGCAGCCGTTGCGGCTCGCCGGTGTTCAGCCGGCGCGACAGCCTTCCAGGCGTGGTGCGGGTGCGCGCCGGTTTGATCGACGAGCCGCTGCCTGCCGGACCCGGAGTGCATTTCCATGTCGCGTCGAAGTGCAACTGGTGGACCATCCGCGACGATGCGCCGCAGTTCGCTGGCGGCTATGTCAGCGATCAGCCGGCCGCCGCGCATCACCTCGCGACGGCCGCCCCAGCTGCGGGCGAGACTGTGAGGAGGCGCCTATGAGCGCGCCGTCGCCGAAGGAGCCGTTTCGCCCTGCCGAGGGCGGCTGCACCTGCCGCGCGGTGCGGTACCGGATGACGATCGCGCCGCTGTTCGTCCACTGCTGCCACTGCCGCTGGTGCCAGCGCGAAACCGGCGCTTCGTTCGCGTTGAACGCCCTGATCGAAGCCGACCGGGTAGAGCTCCTGCAGGGCGAGGTCGACGTCGTGATGACGCCTTCCAACAGTGGCCGCGGACAGAGGATTTCGCGCTGTCCGACCTGCCGGATCGCCGTGTGGAGCAACTACGCCGGCGGCGGCGACGCGGTCCGGTTCATCCGCGTCGGCACGCTCGACGAGCCCGATCGCTTCCCGCCCGACGTGCACATCTTCACCGCATCGAAGCAACCTTGGGTCGTCCTGCCGCCGGGCATGCCGGCTTTCGAGGAGTACTACGACAGCAAGCTCTATTGGCCGCGGGAGAGCCTCGAGCGACGCGCGGCGATGAAGCTGCCAAGGCCGGGGGGATGACGCCGGCGCGCCCCTCACCCCCGGCCCCTCTCCCGCGAGCGGGAGAGGGGAGGTTCTTCGGCGCGGATTGTTTAGCCCGGCGCGTCTACAGACTCAGGGTGCCTTCGCTGAACATGACCGCCTCGCCGCCGACACGGACGGCTGCGATCCGATTGCCGGGCCCGGCGCGATCGATCTCCAGCGCAAGGCGGCTGGGCCGCCCGATTTCCTGCCCCTGCCGCAGCTCGAACGTGAGCGTGGGCGGAGCAGCGGCCGAGCGCGCGTTCAGCCAGCCCGCGAATGCCGCGGCGGCGCTCCCGGTCGCGGGATCCTCGGCGACGCCCACGCTGGGCGCAAACATCCGCACGCGCCAGGCGGACTCGCCGGCCGGCGCCGCCGGGTACACCTTGCGGGTCGGATAGCCTTCGAGCAGCCGGTCGCAGCGCGCCGAATCCAGGCGGCAGCGCGCCAGCGCCTCGACCGAGGCCAGGGGCACGACCAGGAACGGCACCCCGCAGGACCAGCATTCGGCGCCGTCGGCGACCTCGGACGGCGAAAGCCCGAGCATCGCCGCGAGTTCGGATGACGGCGGTGCGGCGGGGCCTTGTTCCGGCAGCTTCGGCACCGAGAACGTGCAGCCCGCGATGCCGCTGCCGTCACGCGCGATCCGCACAGGCACCGGCCCGACGCCTTCTTCGAGGACGATCGCCTCGGCTCGCGGTGCCACCAGCCCAAGCTTCGCCAGCACGAACGCGGTGCCGACCGTCGGGTGGCCCGCAAAGGGCAACTCGGCGCCAGGGGTGAAGATCCGCACCCGAGCCGCGTGGCGCGGGTCGGCGGGCGGCAGCACGAACGTGGTCTCCGAGAAATTGAACTCGCGCGCGATCGACTGCATCTCGACATCCGCGATGCCGTCGGCCTGCAGCACGACGGCGAGCGGATTGCCGCCGAACAGGCGGTGGGTGAACACGTCGCAGGTCGCATAGCGATATCGGCGCATCGATCTACCTCCGATCCGACGTGGTGGCGATGACGATGGTGGTGGCGACGGCCGCCGCGGCCAGCCAGGTCGAGGCAGGCACCCGTTCGCCGAACCACGCGCCGGCGAATCCGAGCGTGAAGAACACCTGCAGCAGCTGCACCTGGCCCACGCGGGCGATGCCGCCCAGCGCGAGGCCGTTGTACCACGCAAAGAAGCCGAGCAGCTGCGAGACCAGCGTCACGTAGGCGAGGGCGCCCCAGGCGGCCCAGCCGGCCGGCGCGGCCTGGTGCGCGAGCAGCCATAGCGCGACCGGCAAGGTGAGTGGAGCGGCGAGCGCGAGCGCCCACAGGATCGCGGCGATGCCTCCCAGGTCGCGCGCCACGCGGCCGCCGGCCGCGTAGCCGATGCCTCCCGCCGCGACGGCCACCAGCAGCAGCGCGTCGCCGCCCGAAAGCGCGCCGCCGCCGCCGTCGCGCAGCGCGAACGCGGCGACGATCGCCGAACCGGCGGCTGCGGCCAACCAGAAGCGCATTGCATGCCGCTCGCCGAACCCGAGCCAGGCAGCCAGCGCGGTGACGAACGGCAGGACCCCGATCACGACCGCGCCATGGCTGGCATCGACGCTGCGCATCGCGAGCGACGAGAACAGTGGAAAGCCCAGCACGATCCCCAGCGCGCTGATGGCGAGCCAGCGCCACTGCGCGCGCGTCGGCGCCGGGGCGCGTGACAGGGCCAGCCAGACGGCCGCGACGACCCCGGCGGCGGCCATCCGGCCGAACGCGACCAGCCACGCGTCCAGTTCCGACACCGCCAGTCGCGTCATCGGCAGCGTCAGGCTGAACGCGAGCACGCCGAGCAGCCCGAACGCCAGGCCGAGCGAGCGGCGCGCGACAGGCTGCGGCAGCGGCCGCAGCTCGGCGCTCATGATCCCGGCATTTCGCGAATCAGACCGGCCAGTGTGCGCACCCCCGCGGCGATGCGCTCCGGCGGCACGGTGACGAAACTGAGACGCAGCGTGTTGACCTGCGGCGCGCCGGCAAAGAACGGCGCCCCGGGAACAAAGGCGACCCCTTGCCCGATCGCCCGCTCGAGCAGCCGCCCGGCATCGATGGTTTCGGGCAGCGTGACCCAGACGAACATCCCGCCGGCAGGATCGGTCCACCGCACAGACGGCGGCATCGAGGTCGCGAGGCTCTCGAGCATGCAGGCGCAACGCCCGGCGTAGTGCGTGCGGATGCGCTCCAGATGGCTCTCCAGCATGTCGCCCTGCAGGACGGCCGCCGCGGCGTGCTGAGCCAGTGTCGAAGTGTGCAGGTCGGTCGCCTGCTTCAGGCGCACCAGCGGGTCGAGCATCGTGCGCGGGGCGATTACGAATCCGAGCCGCAGGCCCGGCGCCAGAATCTTGGAGAACGAGCCCAGGCGCACGGTGCGCTCCGGTGCGAGCGCGCGCAGCCCCGGCGGCGGCGCCTGGCGGTACCACAGCTCGCCGTAGGGGTCGTCCTCGACGATCCAGAAGTCATGGCGCCGCGCGGCATCCGCGAGCGCCTGTCGCCGCCGCGGCGTCATCGTGCGCCCGGTGGGGTTCTGGAAGCTCGGCATCGCGTACAGGAAGCGCGCGCCGCGCGTGAGCGCCTCGTCGAGCATGTCGGCACGGATGCCGTCGTCGTCGACCGGCACCGAGCGGAAGCGGGGCTCGAACACCTCGAACGCCTGCAGCGCGCCAAGATACGTCGGCGACTCGACCATCACCGGGCTCCCGGGATCGATCAGCGCCTTGCCGATCAGGTCCAGCGCCTGCTGCGAGCCGCTGACGATCAGCACGTCGTCGGGATCGGTCGGAACGCCGCGCGCCGACTCGCGCCGCGCGACCCATTCGCGCAAGGCCGGCAGACCTTCCGTCGGGCCGTATTGCAGTGCGGCCTGCGCCGCGTGGTCCAGCACCGAATCGAGCGCGGCGCGCAGCGCGGTCGCGGGAAACAGCTCCGGCGCCGGCAGCCCGCCGGCGAACGAGATCACCTCGGGGCGCTGCGTGAGCTTCAGGAGCTCCCGGATCACGGAGCTGCGGGCGCGCGCGACCCGAGCCGCCAGCGGCGGTGTCGCGGCGGTCGCCTGATCGGGGAGTTCGGTCATCTTCATCGCTCGGTTCCTGCTCAGGGTGGCTCGGGCTCGAGGCCGCGGCCGCCGGGCGGGGTCGCCCGTGGCCGGTGCTCGCGAACGTCGACTATAGTCGCGCAGGCGATACAGTTCCAGTACACTTTGCGAAACAGAATCTCGAACTGGCCCGGTCTATTTGCCATGACAGCTGCGCCATGACACCGCACCCATGACCCATGAGCGCTGACGCCTCGCCTGGCTACGGCTTTGGGGCCACCTCGCTTTCGGTCGCGCTGGCAGCGCGCATCGCCCGGCGTATCGACGAGCATGCGCTGCAGCCGGGCACCCGGCTGCCCTCGATCCGGCGCGCCGCGGTCGACGAAACAGTGAGCCGATCGACCGTGGTGGAAGCGTACGACCGGCTGATCGCCGCGGGCTATCTCGAGTCCCGCCGCGGCTCCGGCTTCTACGTCCGGGGAAGGGTCCAGCCCGGCCGGCCGGTGGCAGCCGCTCCGGCCGCACTGGATTCCGGGGCGATCGACGTCGTCTGGCTGCTGCGAAGCATGCTGCGCCAAGCGCCGACGCAGCTGCCGGGGGACGGCGCGCCGGCGGCGATACAGCCCGGAGGCGGCATGCCGCCCCAGGAGTGGCTCGACCCCGAGATGGTCGCCGCCGCGGTCCGTTCGGAGGGCCGGGCGATCGGCGCCGCGCTGCTGAGCTACGGGGATCCGTCCGGAAGCCGCCGCCTGAGGGAGCAGCTGGCCGAGCGCCTTGCGCTGTCCGACATGGCCGCGGGCCCCGAGCAGATCCTCACCACGGCCGGCGCCACGCACGCCATCGACCTGATCGCGCGCGAATACGTGTCGCCGGGCGATACGGTGCTGGTCGAAGACCCGGCCTGGTTCGTGCTGTTCGCACGTCTGGCGGCCTTCGGGGCGCGGCCGGTCGGCGTGCCGCGGCGCGCCGACGGCCCGGATCTGGACGCGCTGGCCGGCCTCCTCGCGCACCATCGGCCGAAACTGTTTTTCCTCAGCTCCGTGCTGCACAACCCGACCGGGACCTCGATCGGCGCCGCGAACGCGCACCGGCTGCTGCAGATGGCGGACGCCGCCGGCCTCACCCTGGTCGAGGACGACATCTACGGCGACCTGTACCCGGGGCGCGCGCTGCGCCTGGCGAGCCTCGACGGGTTGCGGCGCGTGATCTACGTCGGCGGCTTTTCCAAGACGCTCGCCGCCGGGCTGCGCGTCGGCTTCATCGCCGCCGCGCCCGAGGTCTGCGCGCGCCTGGCGGACTTGAAGATGATGACCGGGTTGGCCTCGCCCGAGCTCAACGAGCGCACGGTGGCGCGGATCCTGGCCGACGGCCGCTACCGGCGCCACGTCGAGCGGCTGCAGGCGCGCATCGCCGCCGCGCGCGAGCGCACCGCGCATGCGCTGGAGCGGCTCGGCGCGCGCCTGTTCGTGCAGCCCGCGGCGGGGATGTTCCTCTGGGCCGACTTCGGCCGCGACACCAACGCCATCGCGGCGCGCGGCGCCGAGCAGGGCGTGCTGTGCGCGCCGGGCAGCCTGTTCTCTCCCAGCCAGCTGCCGAGCACGTGGATGCGCGTCTCGGTGGCGACGTCGCTCAACCCGGCTGCGCTACGCTTCCTGGCGCGCGAGATGAGCACTTAGCACGTTTCGAACCCCCAGCACGGACCGACAATCGACGAGATGGAAACCACGCACGCACCCAGCAGGCAGACGCTCGGCTTCCAGGCCGAGGTCAAGCAACTGCTTCACCTGATGATCCATTCGCTGTACAGCAACCGCGAGATCTTCCTGCGCGAGCTGATCAGCAACGCTTCCGACGCCTGCGACCGGCTGCGCTTCGAGGCGATCGCGAAGCCGGAGCTCCTGCCGTCCGGCGAGGAGCTCGCGATCCGCGTTTCGTACGACAAGGCCGCGCGCACGGTCACGGTGTCGGACAACGGGATCGGCATGTCGCGCGAGGAGGCGGTCCAGCAGCTCGGCACGATCGCCAAGAGCGGCACGCGCGAGTTCTTCGCAAGCCTGACGGGCGACCAGCAGAAGGACTCGCAGCTGATCGGCCAGTTCGGCGTGGGCTTCTATTCGTCGTTCATCGTCGCCGACCGCGTCGCCGTCGTCACGCGCCGCGCCGGGCTCGACGCCGCCGGCGCCGTGCGCTGGGAGTCCGACGGCGGCGGCGAATTCACCGTCGAACCGGCTGAACGCGCGGGGCGCGGCACCGACGTGATCCTGCATCTGAAGCCCGATCAGGACGAGCTGCTGTCGGCCTGGAAGCTCAAGGGCATTCTGGTCCGATACTCGGACCACATCTCGACCCCGGTGCGGATGCCGAAGGAGGAGTGGGACAAGGACGCCAACGAGTACCGGCGCCTCGATCAGGACGAGACCGTCAACCAGGCATCGGCGCTCTGGGTGCGTGCGAAGTCGGAGATCAGCGACGAGCAGTACAAGTCGTTCTACAAGCACGTCGCGCACGACTTCGGCGATCCGCTCGCCTGGACCCACAACCGGGTGGAAGGCCGCAACGAGTACGTGCAGCTGCTGTACGTGCCGGCGCAGGCGCCGTTCGACCTTTGGGACCGCCAGCACCGCCACGGACTGAAGCTGTACGTCCGGCGCGTCTTCATCATGGACGACGCCGAGCAGCTCCTCCCGGCGTACCTGCGTTTCGTGCGCGGCGTGGTCGATTCCAACGACCTGCCGCTGAACGTCTCGCGCGAGATCCTGCAGGAAAGCCGCGACGTCAGGGCGATCCGGGAGGGCTGCACCAAGCGCGTGCTGTCGCTGCTCGAGGACCTGGCGCAGAATCGGCCGGAGGACTACGCGAAATTCTGGGCCGAGTTCGGCCAGGTGCTGAAGGAGGGCGTCGGCGAGGATTCGGCCAACCGCGAGCGCATCGGGCGCCTGCTGCGCTTCGTTTCGACCACCCACGACGGCGCAGAGGCGCCGGCGACGCGCGCCTCGGTCTCGCTGGCCGACTACGTCGCGCGCATGCGCCCGGGGCAGAGCCGGATCTACTACCTGACCGGCGAAAGCCTCGAAGGAGCGCTCGGCAGCCCGCACCTCGAGATCTTCCGCAAGAAGGGGGTCGAGGTGCTCCTCCTCGCCGATCGCATCGACGAATGGATGCTTTCCTCCCTGACCGAATTCGACGGCAAGCCGCTGGCGTCGGTCGCCAAGGGGGACCTCGACCTCGACGCGCTCGCCGACGCGCAGGACAAGGAGGAGCAGCGCCACGCGGAGGACGAGTACAAGGACCTGCTCGCGAAGGTCAGGGAAACGCTCGGCGACCGCGTGTCGCAGGTGCGCGTGACCTTGCGCCTGACCGACTCGCCGGCCTGCCTGGTCGTCGATCGCGACGCGATGAGCGCGCATCTGCAGCGGATGCTGAAGGCTGCCGGCCAGAAGGTGCCCGAGACCGCGCCGATCCTCGAGCTCAACCCGCAGCATCCGCTCGTGCGCCGGCTGAAGGACCGGTCCGCCGATGCCGGCGCCGGATTCGCCGACTGGGCGCAGCTGCTGTTCGAGCAGGCGGTGCTGGCAGATGGCGGCCAGCTGGACGACCCGGCGGCGTTCGTGCGCCGGGTCAACGGGCTGCTGCTGGCAGCGGGCTGAGACCGGGCCGTGGACGCCGCGGCGCGGCGCCGATCCACGCCGCGGCGCCGGCGCGGCTTCCCGCCGGTGATCGATTCCCGGGTCAGGATCCTGATCCTGGGCAGCTTTCCCAGCGCGGCGTCGCTGCGCGCGCGCCAGTATTACGCGCATCCGCGCAATCAGTTCTGGCGCATTCTCGGGGGCATCACCGGCGAGCCGCTGGCAGACCTCGAGTATCCGGAGCGCCTGCGCCGGCTGCTCGCGCATGGCATCGGACTGTGGGACGTGATCGGTGCCTGCGAGCGAAGCGGCAGCCTCGATGCCGATATACGGGATGCAAGGCCCAACCGCCTGGCCGGCTTGGGCAGGCTCGCGCCGCACCTGGCAGCCGTGGGGTTCAACGGCCGGACCGCGGCGCGTTACGAGGACCTGATGCGTGCCCGCGGCTATCTGACCGCGGTGCTGCCGTCGACCAGTCCCGCGCATGCGGCGCTCGGTCTCGAGCACAAGCTCGAGCTGTGGCAATCCTTTTTCGCGCGCAGCCGCGACGCGTTAAAGTAGCGGCTGGGGGTCCAAGGCAGGGACGACCCTCGCAATCGGCGGCGTCGTACACGTCCAGAGGGCGGAGCGGGAACTCCTTACATGAGCTCAGATTGGACCGATCCGGCCTCCGGCCCGGCCGCCCAGGCCGGGGCCGCGCTCGGTGCAAGGCGATCCGCAGCCCGGCGGACGCTCGATGAGTGCTGGACCCCCATCCGAACCGCGCTGACCCCTCGCATCGGCGACATGCTGGTCGAGGCGCTCGGCGCCGCTGCCAAGTCGGCCGACGAGGTCGAGGCGAGGCGCGCGAAGAGCGTGCTGCTGCGCGACAAGGCGTTTTCGCAGGCTTACATCGAGGCGCTGCAGTCCGAACTGTCGGCCGCGGTTGCGGCGTTCGTCGACAACCGCGCGGCCGGCCAGGCGGCGCGCGGGTCGCTGTCGCTGGTCGAGCTCGAGACGGTCGAGCACAGCACCCTGGTCGAGCAGGCGGCGGCGCGCATCCGCAACGGCGTTGACGAGCCCTTCGTCGCGGTCAAACTCAGGCTCGCCAACCTGGTGCGCGAGTTCGACGTGCGCGAGATCGAGTCGCCGTTCCGGGTCGCCGTCTTCGTGCGCGCGCTCAACACCGCGTTGCGCAACATCGGCGTGGGCGACGCCGATGTCGGCTCGCTGCTGCGCTACTTCCCGCCCGCGATGGTCAAGCCGCTGGCCGATTCCTATGCCGCGATCGACCGCTTTCTTCGCGAGCGCGGGGTCAGCGCGGAGTTGCAGGCGCGGCCACCCACCCTCGGCGCCGCGACCCGGTTCAGCGCCGCCGTCGCGGCGACCACCGGCAGTGGTCAGAACACGGACAGCGACGCGAAGCTGTCGAGCGGCCTGGCGGCCGCCCAGGTGCTCAATTCGCTGTACCAGCGGTTGAACCTTGCGGCGCCGGCGACAGCCGCGCCGCCAGTGGGGGCGCCGCCACCCGCTGCGGGCGAGCCGGCGGCGGGCAGCGCCGACGCGGCGCTCGCCGCGGCTGCCGCCCGCCTGCGCGCTGCGGAGTCTTCCGGCCCGGCCGAGCTTGCGCCCGGTACGGGCTGGCGCGCGGACCCCAAGCTGCTCAACTCGATCGGGGAAGTGCAGCGCCTGGGCGCGCTGGCGATGGCGACCGTGCTGCAGGGCCGGCCTGCGCCGGACGCGGCGGTCAACTTCGCCGAATTGCGCGGCCGGCTGGCCGAGACGGCTTCGCGCAAGGTCGACAAGCTGACGATCGAACTGGTGGGCCTGCTGTTCGATCGGATCAACCGCGATCGCTACGTGCCGGAGCAGATCAAGGAACTGATCGGGCGGCTGCAGTTCCCGCTGCTGAAGGTGGCGCTGACCGATCCGGAGCTCTTCGTCAGCCCCGACCAGGCCGCGCGCAGGCTCCTCGACCGCATCGCGAGCACGTCGGTCGGGTGGTCGGCGCAGGGCGAGGACAACGCGCGCTACCTTGCCGGGGTGCAGGCCGCCGTGCACGCGGTGCTCGCGTCGACCGGGGACCCGAACGGCGCGTTCGACCGCGCGTACGCGCAGTTCGAGACCTTCCTGGAGGGCGAGCGCACGCGCGACGACGACCCGGTGGCGCGCGCAAGGCGCGCGCTCGCCGAGGCCGAGAACCGCGAGATCCGGGCCATCAAGACGACGATGCAGGTGCGCAGCGCGTTCGACGGCGTCCAGCTCGAGTCGTATCTGCGCGACTTCCTGCTGCAGGTGTGGGTGCGGGTGCTGATCGAGGCTTCCAACCGCGAGAAGGCCGAGCCGGGGTTGATGCGCAAGTACCTCGATGCGGTGCCGGAGCTGGTCTGGAGCGTGCAGCCGAAAATCAGCCAGGACGACCGCCGGCGCATGATCAGCACCATTCCGGTGGTCCTTTCGCTCCTGCGCGAAGGCCTGCGGCTGGTGGACTGGCCCGCGCCGCGCGTGCAGGAGTTCTTCGGCAAGTTGATGAACTCGCATGCCAATGCGGTCAAGGCGCTGGAGATAGCGCACGGCGCTCCGCAGCAGTTCGTGCCGAGCACGCTGCGCATCAAGCTCGACGGGTTCAAGGTCGCGAGCGAGGACGGCGATCTGCCGCTCGAAGCGATCACGATCTCCGACGACGCGGTGCGGCACGTGCTGGCCGAGACGGGTGCCGGCGTCATGCACCTGTCGAAGCCGGAAGACGCGGATTTCCCGGCGCCATCGCTCGACCATCACGAAGCCGAGCGCATGGTCGCCGGATGGCGCAGCGGGATGTGGTTCGACCTGCGCGTGGGAGGGCAGCTCGAGCGGGTCAAGCTCTCCTGGGTCAGCCCGCGCGCGACGCTGTACCTGTTCACGTCGGCGCACGGCGAGCGCGCCCACTCGCTGTCGCCGGAGAACCTGGTGTCCTATCTGCAGGCCGGGTGGCTGGTGCCGGTGGAGCAGGCGCCGCTGTTCTCGCGCGCGGTCGAGGGCGTGATGTGGGACCTGAAGCATGCCGCCCAACCCCCGGCCGGCGACGCCGCGTAGGCGCGCGGCGCCGTCGGCCGGGGCGGTCACGCTGTCGGAGTCCGGCGGCGTCCGTTACCTGCACTTCGGCACGGAGTGGGTGCAGGGCGCGATGCGCATCGCGCGCCCCTACCAGCTCGAAATCGAGTACCAGCAGCAGATGATGGCGGGACTGCTCCTCCTCCCCGGACCCGCGCGCATCCTGCAGCTCGGCCTGGGCGCGGCCGCGCTCACCAAGTTCTGCCACCGCTTCGTGACCGGCGCGGAGACGGTCGCCGTCGATCTCGACGCGTCGGTGATCGGCGCCGCGAGGCGCTGGTTCCGGCTGCCTCCCGACGACGCGCGCCTGACCGTTCACTGCACCGACGCGCGCGAATTCCTGGCCGCGCTGCGCGGAAGGCCGTATGCCGACTGGCTGCAGGTCGATCTGTACGACGCGCAGGCGCGCGGCCCCGTCTACGACGACGCCGGCTTCTATCGTGCCTGCCGGGCTTGCCTGCGCCGGCCCGGCGTGGCGGCCTTCAACCTGTTCGGGCGCTCGGAGGGCCCCAGCCTGGCGGCGATCTCCGAAGCCTTCGAAGGCCGGGTCCTGCCGCTGGCGCAGGCCGACGCCGGCAATCGCGTCGTGCTGGGCATCACCGGGCCGCGCATCGAGCTGCCGTTTTCGGCGCTGTTCGCGCGCGCGCGCCAGATCGAGAACGAGTACGGATTGCCGGCCCGGAAGTGGGTGTCGGGGCTGCGCGCCGCGGTCCAGGCCGGTGCCGGCGGAGGCACGGCAGGCGGCGCGCTGCCAGCCCGCCTGGTCGTCTAGGCGCGATTGCGCACGGCAGGGACCCCGCCGGTCGCTTTCGCCCGCCGTGCGGCCGCCCACATCGGCCGATCGGCGTCAAACTTGATGCCGCTTACAGGACGGGAACGGCGCTTGACAGCCCGTCCGGGCCCGTTACAGTCAAGGTCAGCCTCGCGGTCGTTCCCCATGAGCATTCCGTTGTTCGCCAACGTGCAGGGAGTCGCAAGTCCGCTGCCGTACCTGTCGGCGAGTCAGGCCCAGGCGCTGCTGCGGTCGGCGGCCGCGATTTCGTGCGAACTGATCGGGGGCTCGTTCGACACCATCGCCGAGATGGTGCGCGAGGAGCTGAGCGGCCGCTGGGACTTCGACGTCGGCTCGCCGCTGGTGCAGCGGCTGCTTTCGACCAAGGCTGACGATCTGCGGCGTGCCTTCCTGCGCCGTCTGCCCGAGCAGCAGGATGGCGCGTTCGAGCGCCTGATGGCGCCGCGCGAGCTGCAGGCGGCGGGGCTGCCGATCGACTCCGAGTCGCTGTCGCTGGTGCAGGAGGCCGAGCAGGCGGGCGAATCGATCGCGGCGGGCGCCGCGCGCCGGATGCACGCGCTGGTCGAGGAGCCGATGCGCGACCTCAACCTCGTGGTCGGATTCCTGGCCGGCCGCGACTCCGTGCGCGACGCGGACAACCCGTACGGGCCCGCCGTATTCGTCCCCGCGCTGCTGCAAGCCGCCGAGGACGTCAATCTCCATCCGGAGGCATGGCAGTTCTTCCTGCATGCGTTCCAGCGCGCGCTGGGCGAGGAGATCGCGCGCGTGCAGCTGGCGCTGCTGGACCACTTCCGGACCCACGGCGTGGAGGCGAAGTCGATCCGCCGCGAACGCGCAGCCGCCCGCCCCGCGGCGGCGCCGAAGCCGAGGGCGGACCACGCGCCGGCCGCCGGCGCCACCGATGCGGGCGCCGCCGCCGCGGGCGCGCAGGCGGCGGCCCCGCCAGGGCCGGCCGGAGCGCCCGGCGGGGGCGCCGCTGCCGCGCCGGGCTCTGCGGCGGCCGGCGGCGGCAACGCGCAGATCGTCCTCGGCGAGCTGCTGTCGCGCCTGCAGGCCAACGTGCGGGGCCAGGTGCTGCCGCCGATGCCGTCGACGGGCACGGTGGCGCCGACGCTGATGGCGGCGATCAACGAGCTGCAGGATCTCGGGCTGCAGGGCATCCACGGCGCGATGTTCGCCGGTACCGCCGCGGGGTCGATCAACGCCTGGCGCGAGCATCTGATCGAACAGTCGTCGCGCACCGTCGACAAGCTGACGATCGAGATCGTCGGCATGATGTTCGACCACGTGCTGCGCGACAAGCAGGTGCCGTCGGAGATCAAGGCGCTGCTGTCGCGGCTGCAGTTCCCGGTGCTGAAGGCGGCGTTGATGGATGCCGCCTTCTTCGCCTCGAGCGGGCACCCGGCGCGGCGCCTGATCGACCGCATCGCCAGCACCTCGGTCGGGTGGGAGCCGTACGGCGACGAGAACGAACGCTTCCGCGAGGAGGTCGACCGCGTGGTGCGCGAGGTGCTGGTCAAGTTCGACCGCGACGTCGTGGTCTTCGAGCGCCTGCTCACCGAGTTCGACGCGTTCGTCGGCGACATCAAGCCGCGCGACAACGACCCGATCGCGCGCGCCAAGCGCGCGCTCGAGGAGGCCGAAAAGCGCGAGATCCTCACCATCAACACCACGATCCAGGTCAGGCGCGCGTTCGAGAAGGTCGAGCTGGAGGACTATCTGCGCGATTTCCTGGTCGGTCCCTGGGTCCAGGTGCTGGTCGCCGCGAGCCTGCGCGAAGGCGAAGTCAAGGGGTTCTCCAAGCGCTTCCGCGAGGTGATCCACGAGATCGTCTGGAGCGTGCAGCCGAAGGCGACGGCCGACGAGCGGCGCCGGCTGGTCGAGCTGATCCCCGACATGACGCGCGTGCTGCGCGACGGCCTCTCGCTGATGCGGATGCCCCAGCGCGACCAGGACGAGTTCTTCCAGCAGTTGATGGCCTCGCACGCGATCGCCGTCAAGCCGACCGATCAGGCCACCTACATCAAGCACTCGCTGCAATCCTCGGAGGTGCGCGCGCGCATCGACGGCATGCAGCTCACCGCGACCTTCCCGATGACCACCGTCCCGGGCGGCATCCGCGTCCCGACCGACGCGCTGAAACGGGCGGCGGCCGACCACCAGGTCGACCTCACCGTGCCGGCGGCGCCGCCCACCATCGCGGGCGAGCTGGACCGGATCGCCGAGGCTCGGATGGACCAGGATGTCGCGTCCTGGACGCGCGGAACCTGGTTCGAGCTCTGGAACGGCGCCGAGTACGTCAAGGCGCGCCTGCGCTGGATCAGCCCGCTGCGCACGCTGTTCATGTTCAGCAGCGGCAGCGGCAACGACGCGAAGACGCACGTGATGTCGCCCGACCTGATCCGTTCCTACCTGCGGCGCGACTACATCCGCCCGCTCGAGACGCTGCCGCTGACGCGGCGCGCCGCCGACGCCGTGGTCGCCGAGTTCGAGACCAAGCCGCAGCGCGCGGTCGACCTTGCGGCCCGCTTCGCCGCGGTCTGACGCCGAGCCCGTGAGCCCCACCGCGCGTCCGGCTTCGGAGCGGAATGCGGGGCGAACGCCGGCCGGCAAGCTGCCGCTGGCATTCGTCGTCAAGCAGCTGGTCGCCGACGGCTGGCTGTCGCAGGGCGACGCGGACCGCGTGTTCGCGATCGCCGACCGCGAGCGCTTCGGCCATCCGATCGCGCTGGTGGCGGAGATGAACTTCCGCACTCCGAACGCCGAGCGCCGCCTGCTCGACGCCGAGGCGCTGACGCAATGGCTGGCGGCGAAGTCCGGGCTGCCGTACCAGCACATCGATCCCCTGAAGGTCGATTTCACGCGCGTGGTCGACGTGATGTCGAGCGCCTACGCGACCAGCCACTCGATCCTGCCGATCGCGGTCACCCCGGACGAGGTGGTGGTGGCGACCTGCGAGCCGTACCTGGACGGCTGGACGCGCGAGATCGAGCAGATCACGAAGAAGACCGTCAGGCGCGTGGTCGCCAACCCGGTGGACGTCGCCCGCTACACGACCGAGTTCTACAAGCTCGCGCAGCAGGTCAAGGGCGCGGCGAAGACCGGCGCCACGAGCCTGGTCGGCAACCTCGAGCAGCTGGTCGAGCTGGGCGGCAAGGTCGAGGCCAACGACGCGCACGTGATCCATATCGTCGACTGGATCCTGCAGTACGCGTTCGACCAGCGCGCCAGCGACATCCACCTCGAGCCCAGGCGCGAGCAGGGCGTCGTGCGCTTCCGCATCGACGGCGTGCTGCACCAGGTCTACCAGGTGCCGCCGGGCGTGATGAACGCGATGGTGAGCCGCATCAAGCTGCTCGGGCGAATGGACGTCGTCGAACGGCGCCGGCCCCAGGACGGGCGCATCAAGACGCGCGCCGGCGGCCAGGGCGCGCGCGAGGTCGAGATCCGCCTGTCGACCCTGCCGACCGCCTTCGGCGAGAAGCTCGTGATGCGGATCTTCGATCCCGAGGTGGTCGTGCGAAGCTACGCCGAACTGGGCTTCTCGGACGCCGAGGCGACTTCCTGGAACGAGCTGATCAAGCGCCCGTCGGGCATCGTGCTCGTGACCGGGCCGACCGGCTCGGGCAAGACCACCACGCTGTACTCGACGCTCAAGCAGCTGGCGACCGACGAGGTCAACGTCAGCACGGTCGAGGATCCGATCGAGATGATCGATCCGAGCCTGAACCAGATGCAGGTCCAGCACGGCATCGATCTCGGGTTCGCCGACGGGCTGCGCGCGCTGATGCGCCAGGATCCCGACGTGATCATGGTCGGCGAGATCCGCGACCGCGAAACCGCCGACATGGCCGTGCAGGCCGCGCTGACCGGCCACCTCGTCTTCTCGACGCTTCATACCAACGACTCGGCTTCGTCGATCGCGCGCCTGATCGAGCTGGGCGTTCCGCCCTACCTGGTCAACGCGACGCTGATCGGCGTGCTCGCGCAGCGGCTGGTGCGCACGCTGTGCCCGCATTGCAAGGAGCGCGCGGGCCCGATCGACGAGCACCTCTGGCACGATCTCGTCGCGCCGTGGCGCTCGCCGGCGCCGAAGCACGTCCACAAGCCGGTCGGCTGCCTGGAATGCCGGCGCACCGGCTACTTCGGCCGCACCGGCCTGCTCGAGCTGCTGCTCGTGAGCGACGCGTTGCGGACGCTGATCGGACGGGGGGCGGACATCCAGCAGCTGCGCAACCAGGCGGCGCGCGACGGGTTGCGCTCGCTGCGTGTCTCCGGCGCGGAGAAGATCGCGCGCGGGGTGACCACCGTCGACGAGGTGCTGCGAGCCGCCCCGCCGTTCGCCGGCTGAGCCTCTCGCGCCGGCCTCAGCGCGGGGCGCGCGCCGCCGCGGCGTCGTCGTCGCGGCCGAAGTCCGCGCGGCCGACCGGCAGCACCGTCATGCCCGCCTCCTCGACCGTCGTGCCGGCGTTCTGGCGGTGCATGGCTTGCTGCCATCCGGCCAGCAGCATCAGCCCGAGCAGCACCGAGACCGCGGCGCCCTCGATCACCCCCACGTGGTCGCGCAGCGCCATTTCGCCGCCGAGCCACGCGGTGAACAGGAAGATGCAGACGACCCCGGTCGACAGCGCGACCCCGGTGGGCGCCACCACCATGGCCGGGTCGTGTCCCCAGCGCAGGTACAGGCTGACGCCCGAGAGCGCGAGCGCGGTCCCGTTGCCCAGGAAGTGCAGCCACCCCACCGCCAGTCCGCGCACCCGCCTGAGGGTGAGGAACGCGATCAGCCCGGTCACGGCCGTGAGCGCGCCCGCGACGATGCCCGCGCCGAGCAGCCACTCCGTGGCGTATCCCCAGAACCGGTCGCCCGTGCCGAGGAAGCCCAGATCGGTGACCAGCGCGCCGACGAGCAGCGTGATCGGAAACGAGACGAACACGACGTGGAGCGTATGCCCCTCGTGCCAGCTGGTCGGGTTCAGGCGGGGCGTGAAGCCGATCCGCATTTCCGTTTCCTCCCTTCCATGGAACCGGATGCAGCGTCCAGCGTAACCGCTAATCGGCGGTCGGTGTCGATCGACCCCGGAAAAGATATGGTGAGAACGGCGATCGTGCGGGCATCTCGCACAGAGTTTGCGGAATGACCGTAGAGGAGTCGACTACGGAGCCGCGCCGCTGCGGCCGCCGGGCGCCGGCGCTTCGGCGTACCCGTAGGGGCGCGGTACGCGCCGCGGGGCTACTTCGAAAGGGCGCGCATCGCGCGCGTCAGGCCCTCGAGCGTGAGCGGATACATGCGGCCGCCGATCAGCTGCCGGATGACCGACACCGACTGCCGGTACGCCCACAGCCCCTCGGGCTCGGGGTTGATCCAGGCGGATCTCGGAAACTGGCCGATGAAGCGCTGCAGCCAAATGGCGCCTGCCTCGGGATTGTCGTGCTCGACCGAGCCTCCGGGCTGCAGGATCTCGTACGGGCTCATCGTCGCGTCGCCGACGAATACGAGCTTGTAGTCCTGGTTGTACTTGCGCAACACTTCCCAGCTGTCGAACTTCTCGCTGAAGCGCCGCCGGTTGTTGCGCCACAGGTACTCGTAGACACAGTTGTGGAAGTAGTAGAACTCGAGGTGCTTGAACTCGGACGTCGCGGCCGAGAACAGCTCCTCGACCCGTCTGATGTGCTCGTCCATCGTGCCGCCGACGTCGAGCAGCATCAGCACCTTGACCTTGTTGTGCCGCTCGGGCACGAGCTTGAGGTCCAGATACCCGGCGTTGCGCGCGGTCGAGGAGATCGTGTCGGGCAGGTCCAGCTCCAGGTCGGCGCCCTGGCGCGCGAAGCGCCGCAGCCGGCGCAGCGCGATCTTGATGTTGCGCGTTCCCAGCTCGACCTGGTCGTCGTAGTCGCGATACGCGCGCGCCTGCCAGACCTTGACCGCGGTCCGGTTGCCCTTCGAGGGTCCGCCGATCCGCACGCCCTCGGGGTGCGCGCCGCCGTGGCCGAACGGCGAGGTGCCCCCGCTGCCGATCCACTTGCTTCCGCCGTGGTGCGGGCCGTCCTGCTCCTCGAGGCGCTTGCGCAGTTCCTCCATCAGCCGGTTCCAGCCGAGCTTCTCGAGCTGCGCCAGCTCCTCGGCGCTGAAATCGCGCCGCAGCACCTGCCTGAACCACTCGTCGGGGATCTCGCGGGCGAGGCCGGCCGCCCGCTGCACGCCGTTGAAGAATTCGCCGAACGCGCGGTCGAAGCGGTCGAAATGCGCCTCGTCCTTGACCAGGGTCGCGCGCGATAGATAGTAGAAATCGTCGATCGACGGGCGGATCACGTCGCGCCGCAGCGCCTCGAGCAGCGTCAGCAGCTCCTGGATCGACACCGGCAGCCGGGCCGACCGCATATGGAGGAAGAAGTCGATCAGCATGCGCGGGCGAGCCTCGACCGCAGGTGGCGCTCGACGTCGGGCCACTCGGCGGCCAGGATGCTGTACATCACGGTGTCGCGCACGCTGCCGTCGCGCCGCGGCGCGTGGTGCCTGATCACGCCGTCGCGTCGGGCGCCGAGGCGCTCGATCGCGCGCTGCGAGGCGAAGTTGAAATTGTCGGTGCGCAGGCCGACCACCCGGCAGCCGAGGTCGCCGAACGCGTGGCGCAGCAGCGCCAGCTTGCACTCGGTGTTGACGTGGCTGCGCTGGACCGACTGCGCGTACCACGTGTAGCCGATCTCGACCCGGTCGATCTCGCGCACGATGTCGTGGAAGCGGGTGCTGCCGACGATGCGCCCGTCCGCGCGCACGACGAAGGGCAGCATGTGGCCGGCAGCCTGCCCGGCGAGCGCGGCCTCGATGTAGCGCCCGACGGCCCCGGGCTCGGGCACCGACGTGTACCACAGCTCCCACAGGCGGCCGTCGGCGGCGGCCGCCTCGAGCTCGCCGGCGTGGCCTGCCTGCATCGGCTCCAGCAGCACGTGCCCGCCCTGGAGCGTGACCGGGCGCGGCGCGATCATCACCGCCCCTGGCGGTTCATCAGCACGAGGCGCTCGAACAGGTGCACGTCCTGCTCGTTCTTCAGCAGCGCGCCGTGCAGCGGCGGCACGAACAGCTTGTCGTCTTTCGATCGCAGCGCCTCGGGAGGGATCTGTTCGGCGACGAGCAGCTTGAGCCAGTCGAGCAGCTCCGAGGTCGACGGCTTCTTCTTGAGACCGGGCAGCTCGCGGATCGAGAAGAACACCTCGAGCGCAGCGCGCAGCAGATCGGCGCGCAGGCGCGGAAAGTGGACGTCGACGATCGCCTGCATCGTCTCGCGGTCGGGAAAGCGGATGTAGTGGAAGAAGCAGCGCCGCAGGAAGGCGTCGGGCAGCTCCTTCTCGTTGTTCGACGTGATCACGACCAGCGGCCGGTGCCGGGCGCGGATGGTCTGGCGCGTCTCGTACACGTGGAACTCCATCCGGTCCAGTTCGCGCAGCAGGTCGTTCGGGAACTCGATGTCCGCCTTGTCGACCTCGTCGATCAGCAGCACCGACCGCGTCTCCGACTCGAATGCCTGCCACAGCACGCCGCGGACGATGTAGTTCGAGATGTCGTGCACGCGCGCATCGCCGAGCTGGGAGTCGCGCAGCCGCGATACCGCGTCGTACTCGTACAGGCCCTGCTGGGCTTTGGTGGTCGACTTGATATGCCAGGCCAGCAGCGGCAGGTCGAGCGCCTGCGCGACCTCCTCCGCGAGCATGGTCTTGCCGGTTCCCGGCTCGCCCTTGATCAGCAGCGGGCGCTGAAGGGTCAGTGCGGCGTTGACCGCCAGCTTGAGGTCGTCGGTCGCGACATAGGTCGCGGACCCGTGGAATCGGAGTGTTTGCGTGGTCACGGCAGGCGGCGGGTCGGGTTGAGCGAGGGGTGCGGCGCAACGGCGAGCGCGGCTGCGCCGCGGTCGCCCCGCGCAGACCATGCACCCGACAGTGTCGAAGCACCTTCTGAGCGTTGTAGCATACCGAGCGGGGGCTTCCGAGGCGATCTCCCGCGGTTACCGGTTGTCGCCGCCGGCGTCCCTGGTGTCCCGGTCGGCGGCAGGAGGGACGATGATCGAAATCAGACCCTGGATCGCGGGTGCTGCCGCGGGCGCGATGCTCACCGCGGCGCCCGCGCAAGCGCCGGGCGGAACGGCCGCGGCGGCGCCGCCGCCCGAGCCGTCGGTGCAGTCGACCGCCGCGATGTGCGTCGGCTGCCACGCGATTCCGGACTACCAGACCTCTTTCCCGCGCGTTTACCGGGTGCCGAAGATCGGCGGCCAGTCGGCGGCCTACCTGGCGTCCGCGCTTCAAGCGTACCGCCGCGGTGATCGGGACCACCCGACGATGAAAGCGATCGCCGGCAGCCTGACGGACGAGCAGATCACCGCCGTGGCCGATTATTTTTCCCGCCAGGGAGCCGGGCCGTGAGACGCGCCGGGCCGCGGGCGATGCGATGGCTGCCGGCGGCGCTGTCCGCGGCCGGTTTCGTGTTGGCGTCCGCTTCCGCGTCCGCAGCGGACCTCGAGGCCGGGCGCAAGCTTGCCAACGCCCAGTGCTCGGTCTGCCACGGCAAAGACTTCAAGACACCGCTCGACCCGAGCTACCCGCGCCTGGCCGGCCAGTACGACGATTACCTGGCGAAGGCGCTGAACGACTACAAGACGGGCGGCCGCAAGAACCCGGTGATGGGCGGGATGGCCAAGGGCCTGTCGCGCGACGACATCGATAACGTTGCCGCGTATCTGTCGACGCTGCCGGGACCGCTCTCGCAGCCGAAGCTGCCGGAGCTGCACGAGGCGGCGCGGTAAAGGCGCAAGAGACGTGCGGCGCGGGCCGTCGCCGGGTAACCGGCGGTTGTGCCGGCGCGCCGACGTGGATGGCCGGGACAAGCCCGGCCATGACGTGAACAAACGGGAGACCAATAGCAGGCGTCGTCCCCGGCGATGAGTTACCTCGATTGCCTGGCGCGGCGTGCCGGAGGTTAGCTCGGCGGTCGCGACGCGAAGTGCCGGGGCGGCGGCGGGGGGGGGCGGGGGCACGCCGCGC
>CAZEIW010000177.1:0-2842 GCA_964512305.1 uncultured Burkholderiaceae bacterium
AGCGCCCGGCCGGGGCAGTCGATCGACGCGACCGGCCGGATGCGCACGGGGATACGCTGCACGACCTTGGTGAAGTTCCCGGTGGCGTTGTCGGGCGGCAACAGCGAGAAGCGCGCGCCCGTCGCCGGGGAGAGGCTCTCCACCCGGCCGCCGAAATGGCACCCGGGGTAGGCGTCGACGGTGAACGTCGCGGTGTCGCCCGGAACGATGTGCGTCGTCTCAGTCTCTTTGAGGTTTACCGTGACCCACACATCGGACAACGGCACCACCGTCATCAGCGGCTGGCCGGGCTGCACCAGCTGGCCCACCTCGACGCTCTTCTTGCTCACGACGCCCGAGGCAGGAGCGAGGATGCGCGAATAGGACAGCTGCAGGGCGGCATAATCACGCGCGGCGCGCATCGCCGCGACGCGGGCGTCGGCGCCGAGCAACGCCGCCTGCGCCGAAGCGAGGGCGGCGTCGGCGCCGCGGGCCGTCGTCACCGCGTTGTCGAGCTGCTGGCGGCTCACGACACCCTGCTCGGCGAGCGGTTGCAGCTTGTCGAGATCGGCGTGCGCCCGGTCGGCGTTGGCCTGTGCCTGGCGCACCGCTGCATCCGCCTGCCCCACGCGCTGGCGCGACGACACGGTCGCGAGCGCCCCGGCCAGATCGGCGTCGGCCTGCTGCAGCTTGGCCGCCAGGTCCTTGTCGTCGAGCACGAGGATCGTGTCTCCGGCTTTCACGGCCTGGTTTTCCTCCACGCGGATCGACTGCACGTAGCCGCCGACCTTGGGGAGCACGGGCAGGATGTGCCCGTCGACCTGGGCGTTGTCGCTCGCGACGTGGGTGCGCGACCAGATCCACTTGCGCACACCACCGGCGATGAGAACCAGGAGCACCACACCCAGCACGGCGAAGACGCGGTTGCGCTTCGAGCCGTTCGGGGCGGGGCGGAATTCGGCGCTGCCCCGATTGGCGGCGGGCTCACCGCGTGAGGGACGCTGTTCGGACACTTCGGGTTCGATCGTCGTAGCCATGTCGTGTTCCCTTGGTCGTTCAGCCATTGTACGGTTAGTGCAGCTGCCGGGTGCTGCCCACGGCGCGCGCCAGCGCCACGCGGGCCGCGGCCGCTGCGAAGCGGGCATCGATATCGGTGTCACGGGCGCGCACCAGCGAGACCTGGGCGTCGATGACCTCGATGTTGCCGGCCACCCCTGCCTTGAACCGCTGCTGCGCCTCCTCCAGTTCCGCCTGCGCGAGCCGCAACCGCTCGGCGGCGATCGCCTGCTGCTCGGCGGCCGAGCCCAGGTCGAGCCGCGCCGCATCGACTTCGGCGGCGATCTGCCGCTTCAGCTCGTCGGCGCGCACGCCCGATTCCTTGACGACCGCCTGTTGCTCCGCTTCGCGCCCCTCGCGCCGGAAGCCGTCCAGAATCGGAACCGTCAACTGCAGCGCGACGAAGCGCGTCGCCGTGAGGTTGTCGGGCGCCAGGCCGTTCGCGCCGTAGTTCGCCGAGAGGTCGAGCCGCGGCAGCCGCTCCGCCTTGATCGCCGACGCCGTGCGCGACGCCGCCAGTCCGCGGGCCTCTTCCGAGTGCAGGTCGGGACGGCGCGACAGCGCCAACGTCACCAGCGCGTCGCGCGTGTCGGGCAGCTCGACCGTGGGCAGCGTTGCTGCCAGCGTGTCGGTCAGCTGCACCGGCGTGTCCGCTGGAAGGCCGAGGCTGCGCACCAGGTCGATCCGCGCCCGCTCGGCCTCGTTGCGCGCCACGACAAGGGCACCGCGAGTCGCGACGAGCTGCGTCTGCGCGCGTGTGACATCGATCGTGGTACCCACCTCGGCGTCTTTCTGCGCCTGGGCCAGTTGCACCAGCTCGACGGCGAGCGTCGAGTCGGCGATACGCGCCGCCACGACCGCCTGGCTGCGCGTGGCGCGCAAGTAGCTCAGCGCGGCGAGCTGCGCCGCCGATTCCGAAGCGAGCCCGCTGTCGGACTCGCTGCTCGCGAGCTGCGAGCGCGCGGCCCGCACCCGGACGACGCCGGCGTAGTCGAACACCGTTTGCGTCAGGTGCAGGCGCGCGTCGTAGAGGTCGAACGGGCCAAACAGCTTGGGAAACGCAAACCCCGGAGCGCTGATCTTGAATCCAAACGCCTGGGGATTGAGGGTCTGGCTCGCCCAGCTCCCCGTCGCCGAGAGATCGGGGAGCAGGGTGGCGCGTGTCTGGCGGATGCGGGCGCGTACCTCGTCGGCGCGCAGGCCGGCGAGCGTCACGGCGGGCGCGGTGCCGGCGGCGCGGCTCACCGCGTCCGAAAAGGAGAGACGGAGGGGCTCCGGCGTCTGCGCACGCGCGGTCGCGGCCACGCAGACGAGGGCCAGGGACAGGAGGACGGCCAGCTTAGCGATGCGCGATGCCATTGAGGTACAGGTCGATGTGGGTGTCGAGATAGCGGCGCGGGTCGAACCCTTCGGGCATGCAGGCCGCGAAGGCACGCGACGCGACGGTGGCGTGCATCAACGGCGACAGGGCCAGCTTCGTGGCGGCGGGGATGTCGACGCGGCGGAACTCCCCGCTCTTCATGCCGCGCTCGATCACGCCGCCCAGCAAGCGGTGCCCGCGGGTGACGACTTCGTCATAGTAGAAGCGGGCCAGCTGCGGGAAATTCGAAGCCTCGGCCATCATCAGCTTGGGGATGCCGGCGAGCGAGGTCTCGTAGACGAGGCGCCAGTACTCCCGCACCAGCTGCTCCAGCAGCTCGCGGGCGCTGCCCGTGAACGACTGGGCGGTGGACTCCCCCTGGGCGATGACCGGGACGATCGTCTGGCGCACGACCGCCTTGAACAGCGCCTCTTTGTTCTTGAAGTA
>CAZEIW010000178.1:0-17184 GCA_964512305.1 uncultured Burkholderiaceae bacterium
CGTGCTGTAGGCGACGACCCTGGCGCCGGCCAAAGGCGCGCCGTTGAACAACACGGTGCCCGCCAGGGAGTTGGTCGGAGGTGGAACGCCCGGATCCGCATTGCCGTTGCCGCTGCTTCCGCCGCCGCCGCACGAGGCTGCAAGCATCAAAAGCGGCAACGCCAGGACACGGCGGCGCAAGCCGAATGCGCTGATGATCATCAGACTCTCTCTGGACCGAACGATGGGCGGACGCGCGGCGCGCAATGCCCGTCACTCGTCTTATCGGTTCAGATGAGTCGTTCTTTAGACGCCCGGCTGCATTGGGCGACAATCAAACGGGTCCGATGCCAGGGAAAGTTGCGAGGATTTTTGACCCCTGATTGATCTAGATCGAAATGTTGCGCCGCTCACAGCATACTGACCACCCGACTCAATCCGCTACGGTTTAAGGTTCCGCTGAAGTCGCGAAAACGGAATCATTCGGGAGGAGGGAATCGACATGAGCAGCCGTCGGCAATTTGTTCTCAAACTGGTCCCGCTGGTCGGCGTGGCGGCCTTCATGTCCCGGACTGCCGAGGCGCAGGACGTCCCGGCACTGACCGAAACCGATCCAATGGCCCTGGCGCTGGGTTTCAAGCTGGACACGGCCAAGGCGGATCAGGCCAAGTTCCCGAAGCACGCCAAAGACCAGACCTGTGCGAGCTGCCTGCATTTCATCAAACCCGGTGCCGAATCCTCCCGCTGCGATCTCTTCAACAAGACCGTGCCCAAGGGTGGTTGGTGCAGCGGCTACTCGAAGCGCCCCTGAGTCCTACGCCAAGCGGCATCCTGGCGGGCACCGTCCGCCTGGACGCCTGCGCCGCGTGGCGGCGTCCGCCACGCACGGACGCCATCCAGGCCGGGTGCCCGCGGTAACGGTGTTCCTCATTGGACCCTGGTTCGCGCCTCGCACGGCAACACACGTGTCCCGCTCGAGCGCGGTGTCTCTCGTTGACGCCCACACTTATGCGGGCATCGCGGATGGACGTATGAGTAGACCCCGCGCAGCAGGCTGAGTCGGTCTTACCTGCTCCGCAACCCAGGCAACGGCAAGTTACGGAGGATTTGGATGAGTGTGCGCATCGGCATCAACGGCTTCGGTCGAATCGGTCGCATGGTGTTTCGCGCTGCGGTGCAGAACTTCGACGATATCGAAGTCGTCGGCATCAACGACCTGCTGGAGCCGGATTACCTCGCCTACATGCTGCAGTACGACTCGGTGAACGGCCCCTTCAAGGGCGACGTTTCCGTCGATGGCAACACGCTGATCGTCAATGGCAGGAAGATCCGCTTGACCGCTACAAAGGACCCGGCCGAGCTGAGGTGGCGCGAGGTCGGTGCCGAGATCGTGGTCGAGTCCACGGGTCTCTTCCTGACAAACGAAAGCGCGGGCAAACACCTCGCGGCCGGGGCTCGGAAGGTGATCATCTCAGCGCCGAGCAAGGACGACACGCCGATGTTCGTCTACGGCGTCAACGACAGGACCTACAAGGGCCAGGCGGTCATCTCGAACGCCAGCTGCACGACGAACTGCCTGGCGCCCGTGGCCAAGGTCCTGAACGACAGCTTTGGAATCAGGCGCGGACTGATGACGACCGTGCATTCGACCACGGCCACGCAGAAGACGGTGGACGGCCCGAGCAACAAGGACTGGCGGGGGGGTCGTGGCATTCTGGAGAACATCATCCCATCATCGACGGGCGCCGCCAAGGCCGTCGGCGTCGTGATCCCGGAGTTGAACAAGAAGCTCACCGGCATGGCGTTCCGCGTGCCCACGTCGAACGTGTCGGTCGTCGACCTGACTGTCGAGTTGATCCGAGAAGCCAGTTACGACGACATCTGCGGCGCCATGAAAGCCGCCAGCAAAGGGGCGATGAAGGGAGTGCTCGGTTACACCGAGGACAAGGTCGTGTCGACGGACTTTCGCGGCGTGCCGATGACCTCGGTGTTCGACGCCGATGCCGGGATCGCCTTGGACAATACGTTCGTCAAGGTCGTGGCCTGGTACGACAACGAATGGGGCTACTCGAACAAGGTGCTGGAGATGGTCCGCGTGATTGCCCGATGAACCCTGGGCGGCGGAACTGAACGATGAAAGTGCTCCGATTCGAAGACGTGGTGAGCCGGGGACTCGCGGAAGGCAAGCGCGTGTTCATCCGTGCCGACCTGAACGTGCCGCAGGACGATACGGGCCGCATCACGGAAGACACCCGCATCCGTGCCTCGGTGCCGTGCATCCAGATGGCGCTCGACCATCATGCTGCCGTGATGGTCACCTCGCACCTGGGCCGCCCCACGGAGGGGGAGTTCAGGTCCGCGGATTCGCTCGCCCCGGTGGCGGCCCGGCTCGGCCAGTTGCTCGGCCGGGAGGTGCCGCTGCGCTCCAACTGGGTGGACGGCGTCGACGTGAAGCCGGGCCAGGTGGTGCTGTTGGAGAACTGCCGCCTCAACAAGGGGGAGAAGAAGAACAACGAGGCGCTGGCGCGCAAGATGGCCGCGCTGTGCGATATCTTCGTGCACGACGCTTTCGGCACCGCCCATCGGGCGGAAGCCTCGACCTATGGCATCGCGCAGTTCGCTCCAATCGCCTGCGCCGGCCCGCTGCTGGCGGCGGAGATCGACGCGATCACGAGGGCGCTGGCGAATCCGAAACGACCGCTCGTGGCCATCGTCGCGGGCAGCAAGGTGAGTACCAAGCTCACGATCCTGCAAAGCCTGTCCGCAAAGGTCGATGGCCTCATCGTGGGCGGCGGCATCGCCAATACGTTCATGCTGGCCGTGGGTCTGAAGATCGGCAAGAGCCTGGCCGAGTCCGACCTGGTCGGTGAAGCCAGGGCGGTGATCGAGGCCATGAAGGCGCGCGGCGCCGAGGTGCCGATCCCGGTTGACGTCGTCACCGCCAAGACATTTGCCGCCGACGCGCCGGCCACCGTCAAAGCGGCCACCGATGTGGCGGGCGACGACCTGATTCTCGACATCGGCCCGAAGACCGCGGCCCTGCTGGCCGGCAAACTCAGGGCCGCCGGCACGATCGTCTGGAACGGTCCGGTCGGGGTTTTCGAGTTCGATGCCTTCGCCAATGGCACCGAGACGATCGCCCGGGCGATCGCGGAAAGCGATGCTTTCAGCATCGCCGGCGGCGGCGACACGGTGGCCGCAATTGCCAAGTACGGCATCGAGAAGGACGTCGGCTACATCTCAACCGGCGGCGGCGCCTTTCTCGAGGTGCTCGAAGGCAAGACCTTGCCCGCACTGCAGATTCTCGCGCAGCGCGCCGAATCCTGAACCACTGGACCGGAGATTCGAAGTGCCCCTGATCTCATTGCGTCAGCTGCTCGACCATGCCGCAGAACACGGCTACGGCGTACCGGCCTTCAACGTCAACAACATGGAGCAGATCCAGGCCATCCTGCAGGCGGCCGATGCCTGCGATGCTCCGGTGATCCTGCAGGCCAGCGCCGGCGCACGCAAGTATGCGGGCGAGCCCTTCCTGCGCAAGATGGTCGAGGCCGCGCTGGAACAGTACCCGGCGATGCCGATCTGCCTGCACCAGGACCACGGCGCCTCCGCCTCGGTGTGCCTGCAGGCGATCCGCAGCGGTTTTTCCAGCGTGATGATGGACGGCTCGCTGATGGAAGATCAGAAAACGCCATCGAGCTACGACTACAACGTGACCACCACGGGCCGCGTCGTGGAAATGTCGCACGCCGTGGGCGTCAGCGTCGAAGGCGAACTCGGGTGCCTGGGCTCACTGGAAACCGGCACCGCCGGTGAAGAGGACGGGGTTGGCGCCGAGGGCACGCTGGATCATTCGCAGTTGCTGACCGACCCCGAGCAGGCGGCCGACTTCGTCGCCCGCACCGGCGTCGACGCACTGGCGATCGCCATCGGGACCAGTCACGGTGCGTACAAATTCACCCGCCAGCCCACGGGAGACATCCTGGCCATGGGCCAGATCGCCGCGATCCACGCCCGCATCCCGAATACCCACCTGGTGATGCACGGCAGCTCGAGCGTGCCGCAGGAGTGGTTGCAGACGATCCGCAAGTACGGCGGCAACATCAAGGAGACGTATGGCGTACCCGTCGAGGAGATTCAGCGCGGCATTCGCAACGGCGTGCGCAAGGTCAACATCGATACCGACATCCGGCTGGCCATGACCGGCGCGATGCGCAAGGTGATGTTCGAGAAACCCGACGAGTTCGACCCGCGCGCGTTCCTGAAGGCCGCCACCGCCGCGGCGCGCGACGTTTGCAAGGCGCGGTTCGAGGCCTTCGGTTGCGCCGGACAGGCCTCGAAGATCAAGGTGCTGTCGCTGACGGCGATGGCGCAGCGCTACACGCAGCAGGGAGCCAGCCTGCGCCGCGCCGCCTGACTGACCAACGATCCGAGGGGTTCGCCGCGACGCTGCGAGGCGAGCGGCGTTCCAGCTCGGGCACGCAGCACGCTTCTTCGGCGGGAACTTCGAACGAGCCGCGATTCAGCCTTCTTTGTGATAGCGGACGATGCGGTCGACTTCGTTCTTCGAACCCAGGATGACCGGCACGCGTTGATGGAGGCCGGAAGGCGCGATGTCCATGATGCGTTCGTAGCCGGTGGAAGCAACGCCACCCGCCTGCTCGATGACGAAGGACATCGGGTTGGCTTCGTATAGCAGGCGCAGCTTGCCGGCTTTCGTCGGATCCTTGGTGTCCTTGGGGTAAAGGAAGACTCCACCCCGCGTCAGGATGCGATGCACTTCGGCCACCATCGAAGCGACCCACCGCATATTGAAATTGAGGCCGCGCGGACCGGTTTTGCCCGCGATGCATTCCTCGACATAGCGCTGCACCGGCTTTTCCCAGAAGCGCTCATTGGAGGAATTGATGGCGAATTCCAGCGTGTCCGCGGGAACGGTCATGTTCGGATGGGTCAGCATGAACTCGCCGATGTCGCAATCCAGCGTGAAGCCGTTGACGCCATGGCCGGTGGTGAGCACCAGCATGGTCGCCGGCCCATAGAGGGCGTAACCGGCACAGACCTGCGCCGTGCCGGGCTGCAGGAAATCCGCCGCCGTCGGATTTTCCACGCCCTTCGGCGCGCGCAGAATCGAGAATATCGTGCCGACGGAAATGTTCACGTCGATGTTGGACGAACCGTCCAGCGGGTCGAACACGAGAAGGTACTTGCCCTTCGGATACATGGCCGGAATGCGATAGACCTCGTCCATTTCCTCGGATGCCATCGCCGCCAGGTGGCCGCCCCACTCGGTGGACTGGATGAACACCTCGTTGGTCAGGATGTCCAGCTTCTTTTGCGTTTCGCCCTGAACGTTTTCGCTGCCTGCGCTGCCCAGCACCCCGATCAGCTCGCCCTTGCTGACGTCATGCGCGATCCGCTTGCACGCCATGATGATGTCGCTGATCAGGCCGGTAAAGTTCCCGCTGACGCCCGGAATCGTGCGTTGTTCCTCGATGATGAATTGAATCAGGCTCTTGCTCATGGATCGGCCCCCGTCTTGGAGTCTCAGCGTATCAGGTCCGCAGCCACGCGCGCGCAGCGCCATCCAGGACCAGGCAGGTCAGGATTCCCGTCCGATAGGCGCCGGTATCGATGCCGATCCGGTTGTGCCGCAGCTGCGGGCGCTCGCTGATGCTGTGCCCGTGCACGACGACCGCGCCGTGGTCGGCTTCCGAGCTCAGGAAGGGCTCGCGGATCCACATGCAGTCGCTTGCGCTCTGCAGCGGCAGCGGCACGCCCGGGCGCACCCCGGCGTGGGCGAAGTAGTAGCCGCCGGCCCGATAGGCAGCCGGCAGCGAACGGAAGAAATCGAGGTGCGCCGGCGGCAGCGCGGCGGCGAAGCGGCCGCGCAGCGACGCCATGGCCGTATCGTCGCGCGTCCGGCGCTCGGGAATTTCGACCCCGTAGTGAGCCAGCGTGTCGAGGCCGTCGTGGTCGAACCAGTGCCGGCCCGCAGCGAGATCGCCGGCCAGGAATCGCAGCAGCGAGTCCTCGTGGTTGCCCTTGAGGCAGACGTGCGAAAAGCCCGGCGGCGCCGGTGCCAGCACCATGTCGACCACGCGGCGCGAATCGATGCCGCGGCTGACGTAATCCCCGAGATAGACGATCAGGCGGTGACGGGCCTCACGGCGGCCCGCATCGTCGACGATCCGCGCCGTGAGCGCGGCGAGCAGATCATGCCGCCCATGGATGTCGCCGACCGCATAGATCGCCGTGTCGGGCGGCGTCGCGGCGGTCATCCGACGGCGCGCAGGAGCTCCTTGGGCGTGTCGTCGCGTCCGTGCCCGCTCCAGCGCCGGAACAGGTTGTGCTCGATGCCGACCTGGTCGAGCGCCTTGCCGATGCTCTGGTGGATGATGTCCATGATCGATTGGGGCTTGTGATAGAACGCCGGCATCGGCGGCAGGATCACGGCGCCGCAGTCGGCCGCGCGCGACATCAGGTCGAGATGGCCCTTGTGCAGCGGCGTCTCGCGGACCATCAGCACCAGCTTGCGGCCCTCCTTGAGCTGGACGTCGGCGGCCCGCACCACCAGGTTGTAGGTGAAGGAGTTGGCGATCGCCGACAGGGTCTTGATCGTGCACGGCGCGACGATCATGCCGCGGGTGCGGAACGAGCCGCTCGCCACGGCGGCGCCGACGTCCTTGTTGTTGTAGACGACGTCGGCGAGCGACCTGACCTCGTCGATCGAGACGTCGGTCTCGAGCGAGAGGTTCATGCCGGCGGCTTCGCTCAGGATCAGGTGGGTCTCCTGCCCCAGCTGCTTGAGCACGCGCAGCATCTCGACGCCGTAGATGACGCCGGTCGCGCCGGTGATGGCCACCACGAGGGGGAGACTCATTGCCGCACTCCTGCTCTTCCGGTTGAAAGGATCCTCACGCGGCCAGCCTCGGGCGCTGCCGGTCGACCGACTCGATGACGGGGAAGCCCGCCGCCTCGAGCGCGCGGACGACCTCTCCGTGCTCGGCGGCATGAAACAGCAGGATCAGCTTGGCCTCCTGGCAGCCGCCGTCGGCGTCGCCGGGGTCGCGCCCGACCGGGTACACCGCGTGCAGCACGGCGCCCGCCGCCTCCACCACGCCGACGATCCGGCCCAGGACCCCGGGCCCGAGCACCAGCGGCGCCAGCGTCACGCCGCTGCGCTGTTCCCACGTCCCGAGCAGATGGGCGGCAAGCTGGAAGATCTCGTTGGCGGAAATCACGCCGACCACGCGTTCGCCGTCCATCACGGGCATCTGCGCCACGCCCAGCTCCTGCCCCTTGAGCAGGCAGTGCACCATCGTGTCGCCGGCCTGCACGGTCGCCGGATTGCGCAGCATCACGTCGCGCACCTTCAGGCGCGTCGCGAAGAAGTTGAACTCGTCCGGGTTTTCGGTCCGCATCACGAAGTGGCCGACGCGCAGCATGTTGGCGCGGGTCACGAGCCCGCGCAGCCTGCCGTCGTCGACCACCGGCAGCGCATGCAGCTTGTTCTCGCTGAGAATGCGCTTCGCCTCGGAAACGAGCATGTCGCTCGGGATGAGGACGGGGTCGGCCTGCATCCAGTCGCGCACGATCATCGCGGCCTCCGGTTCGGGTCAGTCGCCTGGCAACCCGCCAGCGCCAGCGCGGCGATCGCCATCGCGTTGTCGATCTCGCCGGCCGCGATGCGCGCCGGCACTTCTTCCCACGCGAGCAGCACCACTTCGATGTCCTCTGCGGCGTCGGGCTGCGGCCGCGTGTTCGCCCGCACGCCGAGCGCGAGATAGACCCACAGCCGGTTCGACAGCAGCGCCGGCTGAGGACGAAGCTCGCCGAGGAACACGAGCTCGCCGCCGCCGTAGCCGGTCTCCTCCGCGAGCTCGCGCGCGGCGCCGGCTTCCGGACGCTCGCCGCCGTGATCGTGCAACCCTCCGGGCAGCTCGAGGCTGACGGCGCGCGAGCCGTGGCGGTACTGCCTGACCAGCACCAGCCTGCCGTCGGCGGTCAGCGGGACGACCATCAGCCAGTCGGCCATGTGCACGACATGGAAGTCGTGCTCGCCCCCGGTGCGCGGCGAGCGCGCGCGGTCGCGGCTCACCGAGAACAGGCCGGCATCGAAGACCGGCTGCGACTGGAGCAAAGGCCAGGGCGCGGTCGTCACGCGGCCGCTCTCTCGCCCACACGCGCGTACAGGCGGACGAACTCGTCGACCGCGACACGCGCGAATTCCGGCGTGTACAGGTGCAGCTCGACCTCGCGGACGCGGCCCGGCTCGGCCAGCTTCTCCTTGAGCCGGGCGACGAACGCGGCGTCGGCGGCCGGGTCGTAAATCGGCCGCCCGGCCTTGTCGAGCGACGACCACCCCAGCGTCGGGACCAGGAAGGTCCAGGGTCCGACCGCCCGGTTGAGGCGTTCGGCGATGACGTCGGCGGCCTGGCGCAACTCGTCCGCGCTCGTGCGCACCTGGACCCGCAGCGCGTCCTGCACGTACTGCACCCGGTCCTTTGTCCGCTCGAGCATGTCGGCACGGCCGCCGTACGACAGGATGTCGAGTCCGCAGGGCGCCAGCACCATCGGGATGCCGGTCTCCACCGCCGCCAGCAGCCGGTCCGGGCCCGGGTCGCGGTTGCCCTTGAACAGGTGCTCGATCACGCCGCCGATGCAGATGTCGAGCACGCCGCGGAAGGCGCCGTCGCGGATCATCTCCTCCATCGCCCGGTCGCCCTTGCCCTGCGCATGGCAGACGATGGGCGTGAAGCCCGCATCCTCGAGCATGCCGAGGGCGCTCTGCACCGCCATCTCGCCGAAACCGAACGAGGAGACGGCGATGCAGGGCTTCTCGAAGCGGATGTCCGTGCCCTGGGTCATCTCGACCATGCCGCAGATCGCGCCGACCGCGTTGATGATCTGCGCCTTCAGCAGCGGGTTCATCTTCACGATGTCGAGCACCGTATGGTGCATCGTGATGTCGCGCGTGCCGACGTACTTGTCGATGTACGCCGGGTGCGCCGCCATCGGGGACGCCATCAGCTTGGGCACGCCGAACGGCAGACGCTTCATGATCGAGGTCGCGACCAGGGTCGCGGTGCCGCCCCCGATGCCGATGATGCCGTGCACGCGGCCGCGCCGGACCAGGTCGTCGACAATCGCGGCCGCGCCGCGGATCTGGTTGTTGGTCGCGGCGTCGCGGTCCGAGCGGTATTTCTCGCGCACCGTCTCGATCGGCAGGCCTCCGCGCGCGGCGACCTCCTCGGTGCGGATGTCGCCGGGGAACGGCGGCGGCTCCTCCATGCTGAAGTCGAGCAGGATGGCTTCGTGCCCGCGGTCGGCGATCAGCTGCTTGACGAAGACGATGTCCTCGCCCCGCGTGTCCAGGTTGCAGACGATGACGATGCCTTTCCGCTCTCCCATTTTGATCCCCGCTCAGCGCTTGGCCGCCTTCGCCTCGGGACGCGTGAGGCGCCCGATCATGCCCGCGACCGGGCTGGCGCCGGAGAAGCCGTACTCGTTCCAGCGATCGGAGACCCGCTGCAGCACCGCGCGATCCATGAAGATCTCGTTCGGCTTGTTCTTCCATTCGAACGGCGTGCAGGCGTCGAGCAGGATGCGGCTGGTGATGTCGCGCGCCTCGATCGGCAGCCCCGGGTCGAGCGGGGTCGAGCGGCCGCGGTCGATGATCTGCGCCGAGCGTTTCGGGTCGAAGCGCGTCGCCAGCGCCCACCAGATCCGGTCCCAGTCGTCGGCCTCGATGTCGTGATCGACCACGATCACGCCCTTGACGCCATAATGCCCGGTCGTGCTGGCGATCACGGCGTTGGCGACGTGGTTCGAGTGGCCCGGGTACATCTGCTTGACCGAAACCACCGCCCAGAACCGGCCGCAGGCCTCCGGCGGGATGTAGACGCTCTGGATGCCCGGCACCTTCATCGTCTCTAGGTCGTACCACAGGGTCGCGGTCCGGTTCAGCGACTGGATCATGTGGATGTCGTTGATCGGCTTGCCGACAGTGGTCGACCACATCACCGGCTTGTTGCGGTGGAGGATCCGCTTGACGCGCAGCACCGGCTTCGGGTAGTCCTTGAGCTTGTTGCCGGAGTAGTAGCCGGTGTACTCGCCGAAGGGGCCTTCTTCCATCAGCTCGTTCGGATCGATGAAGCCCTCGGCGATGATCTCGGCATTGGCCGGCAGCGTGAGCCCGGTCAGGTCGGACTTGAACACCGGCACCGGGCGGCCGCGCAACGCGCCGGCGACGTCGTACTCGTCGACCTGCGCGCTGACCAGCGTGGAGGCGGCGAGGAAGAGCACCGGATCGCAGCCGACGACGGCCGCAGCGGGCATCAACTCGCCCCGCTCCTGGTACTTCTTCATGTGCATGTCGCCGTGCTTGCCCTTGATGATCTGCGAGCCGAGGATGTTCTTGCCGAGCACCTGCGAGCGGTAGGTCCCGAGATTGGTCCAGCCCGTGTCCGGGTCCTGCGTGACCAGATAGCCCGACGTGACGAAGAAACGCCCCCCATCGTCGGGGTAGAACCACGGCACCGGGAACTTCTCGATGTCGACCGCGTCGCCCTCGATGACGTTCTCCATCACCGGCGGCCGGTCGACGAAGGCCGGCTTGATCATCCCCTTGGTCGTCAGCTCCATCCACTTCTTCGACAGCTGGCTCATCGACAGCGACGGGTCCTGCTCGAGCGCGATCGCCAGCCGGCGCGAGGTCGAGAACGCGCTGGTGAACACGGGGATGTCGTACCCCTTGACGTTCTGGTAGAGCAGCGCCGGACCCTTCTGCTCCTCGTTGACCTTGGAGACGTGGCACAGCTCGAACTTCCAGTCGACCTCGGCCTTGACGCGGTGCAGCTCGCCGTTGGCCTCGAGGGCCGAGATGTAGCTGCGCAGATCTTCGATCGGTCTGACTTCCGTACGTACGTTCATTGGGGCTCCTACCCGCTACAGGTGAAGTGACTGGTTCTCGCGTGCTACGAAACCTTCTTGCCGCTCAGCATCCCGGCCAGGATGTAGTCCATCGCCGACGCGCCCGGACTGGCGACCGCCGGCTTGGCCTTTTCGCTCCATACGGTCTCCGGCCGCGCCTGGAGGATGAAGATGTTTCCCCCCGCCGGCAGGTCCTTGTCGACCGCCCATTCGATGTCCATCGGGCGGCCATAGTGCTTTTCGATCTGCTTGCCCATCCAGGCCAGCTCGGTGACCTCGTCGTCGATCAGCGACTGCACCTTCTGCCGCTCGAACGGGACTTCCATCGCCTGCGACCGCTGCGTCTTCGGATCGACCGTGTAGCAGACCTGCTTCTGCGAGATCGTGCGGTCGATGATGTCGAGCGTCACCTTGTTCACGACGAAATGGTCCGGCGTGACCTCGCCCGACACCACGGACTCGCCGAAGCCGAAGTTCGAGTCGATCACGATCACCGAGCGGTCGCCGTTTCCCGGATGGACCGTGAACATCACCCCGGCGGTGAACGAGTTGGCCATCTTCTGCACGCCGACGCTGATCGCCACCGCGTCGTCGGCGAAGCCGCGGTTGGCGCGGTAGGCGATCGCGCGGCCGGTGTACAGGCTCGAGATGCAGCGCCGCACGTGGTGCAGCACCTCGTCGATGCCGCGGATCCACAGGTAGGTGTCCTGCTGGCCGGCGAAGCTCGCCCCGGGCAGGTCCTCGGCGGTCGCGCTCGAGCGCACCGCCACGGGCACCGCCGGCATGCAGCACCGCACCCCCAGCCGGCGGTAGCACTCGGCGATCGAGTCCTCGAGCTCGAACGAGAAGGGCTGTTCCTCGATCGCGGCCCGGATCTCGTCGCTCGCGCGCTGCAGCGCGTCCAGGTCCTGCGCGTCGACGCCGGCAAGGAGCGACCCGACGCGCCGGTCGATCCGGGCCTCGGCCATGAAGCGCCGGTAGCCCTCGGTCGTCAGCGCGAAGCCGGGCGGCACGCGTACGCCGGCGTTGATCAGCTCGCCGAGCGATGCGCACTTGCCGCCGACCAGCGGCACCGAGTCCTTGCGGCAGGACTCGAACCAGCACACCAGCGGCATGCCGGTCCGGCCGGCCGCCGGTGGCGCCGCCGCGAACGCGCCCGTCGCGCTGACCATCGCGGCGTCCTCAGCGGGCGATCGTGATCGCGCCGGTGGAGCCGTCGACGCGGACCTTCATGCCGGTCTTGATCACCTTGGTCGCGTGCCCGGTGCCGACCACCGCCGGCATCCCGTACTCGCGGCAGACGATCGCGGCGTGGCTCATCACCCCGCCGACGTCGGTGATGCACGCGCCGATCTTGGCGAATGCCGGTGCCCACGATGGCGAAGTCGTCGGCGCCACCAGGATCTCGCCCTCGAGCAGCTGGCCGACCTCGCTCACCGTCCGGCACACGCGCGCCCGACCTTCGACGATGCCCGGGCTGCCGGCGAAACCCTTCAGCAGCGTGATGGTGTCGGGGTCCGCGATCTCCTGCACCGCTGCCCAGTCGGCAAGCGACTTGTTGGTGACGCCCCACAGGACGATCGTGAAGGGCTCCTGGATGACTTCGGGCGCGGTTCCGATCGCCGGCGGAGGGCTCCATTCGGCGAACTTCTTCATGACGCCCTTGCGCCAGACGATCTCCTGCGGCCAGGTCTTGGCGCCGCGCGGCTTGACCCCGGTTGCCCAGGCGGTGACGACGTCCCACAACGCCGACTTGATCTCGTCGCGGCGCAGCAGCCAGACGTCCTCGACGTCCGCGATCACGCCGTGCTCCTGCAGGATCGCGGCGACCTCGCGCATCTTGTTCCAGAACACCGAGTGGAACCAGTGCTCGACATAGAACAGGTGGTTCTCGACGTAGGGGAACACGGTCCTCGCGCAGCCCAGCAACTCGTCGAACTGCTTGCGGTCCTCGTCCTTCTCGATCAGGGCGCGATACTCGGCCGTGATGCGGTCGCGTTCGGCGCGCACCTTCGCGGTCGGGCGCTCGATGCTGATGCCCTGCCTGACCTTCCCGATGTAGGTGGCGATGCCCGAAAGCGGCACGTTCATCTGGTCGTTCCACGAGCGGTCGTGGTGGAACCAGCCGGTGCCGGTCGAGACGTTGAACCACGGCTCGCGCGCCTTGTCGAGCGCGGCCAGCCACTCGCCGCCCTTCGGGTGCCGCGCCAGCGCGGTCTGGACTTCCGGCCAGTTCGCGCTCGAGGTGACGATGCCGTCGACGCCGAGCCGGACCGCGACCTTCGCCAGCTTCTTCAGCTCCTCGTCGGGCTGGTACATGATCACGTCGATGCCCGAGATCATCTGCGTCACGCGCTGCGACGGGACGCTCGGGAACAGCTTCTGCATGAAGTCGAGGAAGAAGACGTAGGCCGCGTAGCCGAGATTGAGGAATTCGAAGTGGTACTGCCAGCACTTGATGCCGAGGTTGATGAGATCGTCGTAGTTCTTCAGCAGCTGGTAGCCCCTGGACTCGCCAATGGCGTCGGTCACGACCGACATGTCCTCCATCTCCTGCAGCTTCGGGATCTTCAGCGCCTCGAGCTCGCGGATCGTCCCCTCCATTTTGGTCTTCCACTTGGCTTCGAGGGCGTCCCAGTTCTTGTAGTAGTGGCCGGCGCGCGCCATGAAGTTCGGCACGCGGCGCCCGATCTCCTCGGGATCCTTGACCGGCACCGGTGAGATGTAGACGAAGCCGTTGATGATCCGGTGGTCGACGCCGCGCACCGGCGGGACCATGAAGATGCGGTTGTTGTACTGCGACAGCGCCAGGTACCAGGCCTCGTCCCAGATCGTGTCGAACGGATACAGCGGCTCCGGATAGTGCAGCCCGTCGTAGAACCAGAAGGTTTCCTTCTCGTACCCGGAACGCTCGGGGTCGTCGGTGACGAACTGGTACTGGTACGGATACATCCGTTCCCAGCCTTCGGTGCCCGGAATGGTCTTGGCCTTGACGTCGTGCGGAACCGGGAACTTCATCGTGCCTCCTCCGGAGTCGTTGATGCCGTCGAGTGATGCCCGGAGCGGTCGACCCGGGGCTGCGGCAGTAGGCAAGTAAGCGCAAGCGTTGTGCCAGCGCGTCTGCTGCACTGCTCGATAACGGAACCCATGCGGCGCGGCAGCCCGCGCCACCAGCGGGTCTTGGCGATGCTGCGAGCGCACAACGCGCGTGGGCGAATGCCCCTGCGCGGGCTGGTTGCTTACCGTCGACGCTTGATCATTAGCAAACAATCGGCGGCTCCTGCGTGGGACATTTCATGCTTTGATGAAGTGCCGTTTCGAGGCGGCGGACCGCGCAAATGCGAAAGCTCCGTAGCGTCAAGCTGTCCGACGTCGACGATCTGCGCGGGAAGCTGCACTTCTGCGCCGAGACCGGCCAGATCTGGCTGCACGAGCACCGCATGCTGCTCGTCCACGCCGAAGCGCAGGCCGCGCTGCGCAAGGAGCTGATCGACACGCTCGGCATGCGCCGCGCACAGGGCCTTTTGACCCGGATGGGCTACGCGTCCGGCGTGCGGGACGCCGAACTGGCCTGCGCGCGCAACGTGAACGCAAGCGATCTCGAGGCGTTCATGACCGGCCCGCAGCTGCACACGCTGGAAGGGATCGTCCGCGTCTCGCCGGTCAGGGTGGAGCTCGATCGCGCCGCCGGCACCTTCTACGGCGAGTTCATCTGGGAGAACTCGTGGGAAGGCCAGTGGCACCGCCACTTCTTCGGCATCCACAGCGAGCCGGTCTGCTGGACCCAGATCGGCTACGCGTGCGGCTACACCTCCGCGTTCATGGGCCGGCCGATCCTCTACAAGGAGGTGGAGTGCGTCGGCATGGGCAACGACAACTGCCGCATCATCGGCAAGCCGATCGCCGAGTGGGACGATGCGGACGAATACAAGTGGCTCTTCACGCCGGAATCGATCGCTGACCAGCTGCTCGACCTTCAGACCCAGGTCGTCCAGCTGCGGTCGACGATCGGCGCGCAGGAAAAGCCGCCGTCGGACATGACAGGCAATTCGCCGGGCTTCCGCGCCGCCTGCGACCTGCTGAAGCTGGCCGTCAACAACCGGATCACGGTCCTGCTGCTCGGCGAGACCGGGGTCGGCAAGGAGATGTTCGCGCGCGCGCTGCACGAGACCGGGTCGCGCCGCGGCCGGCCGTTCATCGCGGTCAATTGCGCCGCCATTCCGCCCGATCTCATCGAGTCGGAGCTGTTCGGCGTCGAGAAGGGCGCGTACACGGGCGCCCAGGTGTCGCGGCCCGGGCGCTTCGAGCGCGCCGACGGCGGCACGCTGTTCCTGGACGAGATCGGCGACCTGCCTCTGGCCGCCCAGTGCAAGCTGTTGCGGGTGCTCCAGGAAGGCGAGCTCGAGCGGCTGGGCGACCAGAAGACGCGCAAGATCGACGTCCGGGTGGTCGCGGCGACCAACACCGATCTGCGGCAGCTGATCACGGCGGGCCGCTTCCGCTCGGATCTCTACTATCGGCTCAACGCCTACCAGATCAACATCCCGCCGCTCAGGGAGCGCAAGGAAGACATCTCGCTGCTCGCCAAACGGTTCCTCGAGAAGTATTCGGTGATCCACGCGAAGAAGCTGCGCGGGTTCACGGACAAGGCCAAGCGGGCGCTGCTCACCTACCACTGGCCGGGCAACATCCGCGAGCTGCAGAACATGGTCGAGCGCGGCGTGATCCTGGCGCCCAGCGGAACGCGGATCGAGGTCAACCACCTGTTCTCGTCCTGTCCCGGCGACCAGCCGGGCGAGCTCGGGCTCGACAGCAGCGGCGCGATCGGGCTCAACGGCTCGCCCGCCGGAGCGAACCTGTGCGACACCGTCTTCAACGGCATCATGACCCTCGACCAGGTCGAGGCGATGCTGCTGGAGACGGCCGTCGACAAGGCGCGCGGCAATCTTTCCGCCGCGGCGCGCATGCTCGGCCTGACCCGCGCCCAGCTCGCGTATCGGCTCAAGCGGCTGCACGAAGGCGACGGCGCCTCGGCCCAGCCCGGAGCCGCCGACCCGACGACGCTTCAGTCCACGCCCTGATGCCGAAAGGGCTGCCGACGCGGGTCGCCGACTACGTTGCCCGCAACCACGTGATGACACTTGCCACCCAGGGCCCCGAGGGCCCGTGGGCGGCCGCCGTCTTCTACGCCAGCGACGGCTCGAGCCTCGTCTTCCTTTCCTCGCCGGGCAGCCGCCATTGCCGCAACCTGGCGCAGGATCCGCGCTGCGCGGCGACGATCCAGCAGGACTACGAGGACTGGCCGCAGATCAAGGGCATCCAGCTCGAAGGGCGGGTCGACGAGCTGCATGGCGACGAAGAGAGCCGCGCCAGGCGCCTGTACGCGGAGAGATTCCCGATCGCCGGCCCGATCGCCGGGGCGCCGCCCGCCATCGTCAGGGCACTGGCGAAGGTCCGCTGGTACCGGCTGCGCCCCGCGCGCCTTTACTTCATCGACAACAGCCTGGGCTTCGGCCACCGCGAGGAGATCGATCTCGAGGGGGCGTGAGGCGAGCGCGCCGCCGCGCCTGCCTCGTTTGCGTGTCGCCCGACGCCATGGGACGGTCTAGCCACGCGCGGATTATCCGTGCAAGCTCGTGGTTCGGAACCCCTCGCCGTATCGGTTTCACCGCGTCCGTCCGGGCGTGACGTAAGTTCTCCGAGGGTTCCACCCGAACCTGTCCGGCCAGATCGAATGATGCGTTTGATCCGCGGCGCCCTGGACCGCCTGTTGTTGGTCGCGGGGATTCTGGCCGGCGGCTGCGTGCCGAGCTTCATCGCGCAATATCGACAGCGCGTCGGGGGGCGCCTGGATCAGGTGATGCGCGACCTTGCACCCTTCGAGCAGATCGCGCACCGCGACTTCGGCGGCAGCCTCGAGGCGCTTGTTCAGCATCACCGCGACAGCCTCGACCGGGCCTTTCAACAGGAAGGCGCCGCGATCCAGCAGATGCTCGATGCCTTGGCACGACTGCGCGAGGCCGTCGCGGGGCTCGACACGAACCTGTACGGCCAGTTCGCCTGGCTGCTGCGGCACGCGGATCCCGACCTGGTCCAGGCGACATGGTCGGCCTGGCAGCCCGCGTTCGACCTATCGCCGAATGGCCTTGTCTTCGCGGTCCTGGCCGGGGTGGCGCTATGGCTGCTCTTCCTGGTGATCTGGTTCGGCGCAGCGGCCTCGGTGCGTCGGTTGCTGGGCGCCCGCGCGCACTACCGCCGGCGGCGTTGACA
>CAZEIW010000179.1:0-5880 GCA_964512305.1 uncultured Burkholderiaceae bacterium
ACCATCGCCTCGACGAGCTTGGTGCCGCGCGGCAGGTCCTTCACCGGCACCACGACCGCGACGGTCGGCCCGCCCCTCTGGCGCGCCTCGAGCTCCTCCGACATGCGCGCCTCGCGGCTCCTGAGGTAGTTGACCGAAAGCCAGGTGGCGACCAGGCCCAGGACGATCGCGGACCCGAGCATGAGCCACATGCGATTGATGCGGGCGAAGATTCTCAGCGCCATGGCTAGAGCGCGTTCAGGTTGGTGGAGTACGAGATCGCGTAGGCGTAGCCCTGATACAGGTCCTTCAGCGTCGAGACCACCTGGCCCACCGCCGAGCTGTTTCCGCCCTGTATAAGGACCAGGATCGCGAACGCGACCACGACGAAGTACTCAAGACTGGACTGGCCGCGCTGGCGCGACCGCGAACGACGCTGTTTCATGAACGATCTCCGATCTCGAATGACTTCCTCACGGCTGGCCTACCATGTTGGCGACGACCGTCGTGCGGTTGCCCACGCGCTGCACGGTAACGCTCGCTTCCTCGAGCCCGCGCTTCCAGAGCATCATGTGCGCGGGACCTTTTTCCGTCTCCACTTGCCGGTCGACGAGGCTGACCCAGCCCTCGCGCTCGAACATCTCGCGGTAGAACAGCACGTTCTGCTGCGGCGCGCGCGCGTTGCCGAGCATCACCGTGCGCCCCGACTTCGGCCCGTCGCGGTGCGTGAGGTCGTTGTAGACCTTGCTGCCCATGGGCATCGGGAAACCGGCGCCCGGCGACTGCGGCTGCACGTCCGGCTTGCGCGACACGCCGAGCAGCGCGTAGGTGCCGCCGCCCTCGGGCCGCACCTGCACGGTGTAGTAGCAGCGGCCTTCGAACGTCGCGATGGTGCGCCAGTCCTGCGTCGGCGTCTCGAACGAGCCCGGCTTGCGCTGGCCCCATTCGCCGCGGTAGAACGCGAGCACCGCGTCCGGGGCGTCCTTGGTGCGCATCTCCTTGATGCTCATCGGCACGCCGTTGAGCACGATGTCGGGGGCGACGTAGAGCAGCTTCGCGCCGCTCGGCGTCGGGAACGCACGGCATCCGTTCGCCTCGTCGCGCGCGCTCACGATCCCCGCAATACCGAGACAAATCACGAAAAGAGCGGCGCGCTTCATGGGCCGGTCAGCCGGTCGGGCGGCACGACATCGGGCTCGATCTTGCCGACGTCGAGGTTCCAGAGCTCCTGCGTCGAGGCCGCCGCCAGCACGCCCTTGACAACGTCGAAGATGGTCTTCACCGGATCGGTGGCGAAGATCGAGGTGGGCGCCAGTCCCTGCGTCTGCGTCTTCACGTGCGAGGCGCCGCCCGCCGCCCAGCCGTTGGCGAGAATGACGTTGCTCTCGTTGAAGGTCAGCGTCCCCGGGTCGAACGCGGAGGCCGAATTGTGCGAGAGCGAAGTGTTGATCGGCTCGGTGGTGACGCCCACCGAGACCGAGCCGGTGTAGAGGCCCTTGGTCTCCAGGGTGAAGCTGCCGATCGCGTCGGTGACCGTGACGATCAGGCTGAGCAGGTCGCTCGCGATGTTGGGCGTATCGTCGTTCGAGATGCCCTGGCCGACAGCGTCGTAGCTCGCGAGCATCGCGGAGCCGTCACGGTTGCGCCAGCTCGCCTTGCTGCCGTTCGATCCCCAGTCGCCGGCCGAGCCGTCGCCGCCGGCGATCGCGGTGCCTTCCGAGAACAGGCGCTGGCGCACCTCGTTCTGGATGGTGCCGCCGTCCTTGTCGTTCGCCGGCCAGCTGACGCTCGCCGAGGTGCCGCCGTAGAACACGGTGCGCTCCCAGGCGACGTAGCGCGCCGCCTGGATCGCAGTGGCGCGCATGTCGAGGTACTTGCCCATGACCGGGATCAGCAGGAACACCGGGATCGCGAACAGCACCGAGCCGATCACGAACTCGGTCATCGCCTGGCCACGGCAGCGCGCGCGCGTCATGGCAACACCGAATCGCCGACGAAGGACGCCACCTGCTCGAGCAGCGAGTTCGGCAGCAGGTGCGGCTGCCAGTACGGGCTGTAGAGGCTCGCGTACTCGGTCTTCTTGTCGCCGCGGGCGAAGAGGTCGCTCGGCCGCGAGAAGTAGGCCTCCGCCTTCGACATGGCGCGGATCTTGGCGCCCTCGGTGGAGTCGGGCAGGTCGAGCTGGCCGCCCGCGCCGCCGCCGACCTGGAAGGTCGGCGAGCTCGAGGTGGCGACGGTGTTCGAGGGCCGCTCGATCTCGACGAACAGCGAAGGCGCGACGCCGTTCTGGTAGTTCGGGTCGCCGGAGTCCTTCGCCTGGTTGCTGGTCGAGGCGCTCGCGTTGCCCTTGAGGTCGTAGTAGTCGCGCAGGCCGGCGCGCGAGTCGAGCTTGTTGCTCGCGCCCTGGCCGTCGCTCGCCTTGATCCAGTAGGTGATCGCGGTCTCCGGGTCGAAGTAGGCGCCGCCGTACTCCACCGCGGCGTCCGGGTCGGCGCCGTCGTTGTCCGCGTTGCGATGCTTGACGTACTGACTCTCCGGCGAGGTGAACATGTCGGAGCTCCAGTCGCTGGCCCCGGCCCAGGCGAAGCCCGCGCCCGCGGGCAGCGGCGGCAGCGGGAACGGGATCGGGATCGGGATGCCGAGGATCGAGATGGTGATGTCGAAGATGACGAACAGGCCGGTCGCGTCGGCGGCGCCGTAGCCCTGCAGGTTCTTGGTCGAGTTGCCGCTCACCGACTTGAGTGAGGAGCCGCCGGCGTGGAAATAGAACATCACCAGCGGCCCGACCCCGGGCGTTACCAGGCGCAGCGGGTCGATGAGCAGCGGCGTGGGCAGCCAGGTGGCGATCGGCAGGGTGCGGTTTTTCGTGAAGAGGTCCATCGACGCGTCGACCACGTTGGCGAAGCGCTTGTCGCCGTCCTGGTCCTTCGCCGGGCTGAAGGTCTTGACGAACTGGTAGTGCTGCGCCGTGTTGAACACCGAGCCCGCCCAGCCGAGGATCGAGAGCGAGGCATTGGCGTCGTTCGCCGTGATCACGTTGTTGACCGTCTCCGGGATCGTCACCGTCATGCCGACGTGGTAACCAAGCTCGGCGTAGCGCAGCGCGTCGATCAGGAAGTCGAGGATCACGACCATGCCCTTGCCCACCGGGTCGAGCACGTCCTTCAAGCCGTTGCTGAGCGACTTGTAGATGTCGACCGGAACGGTCCACATTGCGGAGAGCTCCGACAGGTCGGCGAGCGTCTCCGCGATGCTGTAGAAATCGCCGTTGTAGGTGTCCTGGAAGGCGCGCGCCCAGCCCACCATGCTCGTGATCTGCGCCACCGCCACCTGGTTGGCGACCATCGCGCGGTTCATGTAGGCGCTGAAGTTGAGGTCGCGCGCCTGCACCAGCGCGCCGCTGTAGCTCGCGGCGTCCGCGGTGTTCTGCATCTTCATGCGGTGCGCGGCGAGCTGCCCGGTGCTGAACATCACCAGCATCGCCAGCAGCACCACCACCGTGGTGACGCTGATGAACAGCAGCGCCTGGCCGCGCTGGCGCGCGGCCGTCGCCGGAATCCCCCCTCCTCGCCTCATCAGTCTAGCAATCCGGCGCCCTCACGCCGGACGACGAGGCTACTGTTGCGCGTTGCCGTACGTGCCGAGGGTCGCTTTCCCCGACTTGGCGGACGCCTGCCCCGCCGCGGTCTTCGCCTTGTCCTGCTCGGACTGCGCGTTCTGGCCTGACATCTCCTGGGCCATGCCCGCGGTCTGGTGGCGGATCGTCTCGCCGAAGTACGAGTACACGCCGATGGCCGCGACCGCGATGAGCGCGACGATGATGATGTACTCGGTCATGCCCTGCCCGAGCTGCGTACGGCGCGTGCGGATGGACTGGATCATCTGAACCCCCATGAGCTGCTTGTGACGGCGTTTGTCGTGTCCTTCCCCCCTCGGCATGCCGCCCCTCTGCCGGGCGGGGTTTCTTCAATTCACCCCGAAACGATTATATAGGCCGCGCCCCTGCGCGGACAGCGCCGCGTGTCGCTCTTGCGGTTGTTTTCAGAATGCACCGCGTGCATTTTTTTCAGTATTTCTTCAGTTTCAGTTCTTCTGCGACGCCCCGCCGCTGCCCGCGGCGCAGCCGCGGCTGTCGCGATTGATGTGCACCCCGTCGCCTCTCGCGACCGCGAGCGCGCCGCCCTCTCCGGGACGCGACAGCGCGCGCGTCGCCTGGCCGTCGGACGCGCAATCCTGCGCTTCGAGCGCGACGACCCGCGTGCTCGTCCCGCCCGCCGAGTCGCCCGCCGATCCCTGCACCTGCTGCTGGGCCTGCGCGGCCTCGGAGCTTTGCGCGTCGTTGCCGGCGCCGCCCACGAGCGCAAGCTGCTGGCTGCCGGCGAGCCCAGTGCCTGCCGCCCCGGAAGTCGACGCGGAATCTCCGCCGGCGAGCTGCTGCCCGGAGGCGCCCGAGCCTTCGCCGGCTACGCCCGCGAGGCCGCTTCCGCTTCCGGCTTCACCGGTGCCGCCCTCGGCGAGCCCGCTGCCCGCGCTGCCCGCGCCGCCCGTGCCTCCGTCCGCCAGACCGCTGCCGCTCCCGCCCGTGCCGCCAGCGTCGCCGCCGATCCCGCCGCTTCCGTCACCGGCGCCGCCCGAGCCGCTGCCGCTCGCGTCGGCGAGGCCCGTGCCCGCGCCCCCTGAACCGGAACCGGCGCCGCCCGCCGATCCGTCACCCGAGAGTCCGCTGCCCCCGGTGCCGTCGCCTGATGCGCCGCTGCCGTCGCCGGAGAGTCCTGTGCCGGTCCCGCCGCTGCCGCCCGTTCCATCTCCCGATCCGGGGCCGCCGGCGAGCGTGGTTCCGCCGCCGGTTCCGTCGCCCGAGCCGCCGCTGCCGTCGCCCGGTGTGCCGCTGCCGTCTCCCGAGAGCCCGGTGCCGCTCGCGCCGCCTCCGCCGCCAAAGCCATCGCCGGTCGAGCCGCCGCCCGCCAGCAGGTCGCCGCCGCTGCCGTCCCCGCTGCCCGTCGTCGTGCCACCCGGGCCTCCGCCCGTGTCGCCCGTCGTCGTGTCCGTGGGACTTCCCCCGGTACCGCTCGTGCCCGGACCGCCATCCGGTGTCCCGCCCGGTCCGCCCGCGAGCGTGGTGCCCGGCCCCCCATCGGTCGACGAGCCGGGCCCGCCGGTGAGCGTCGTGTCAGGGCCGCCGCCGGTGTCGGGACCGGGTCCACCGCTCAACGTCGTCGTCGGTCCACCGTCGCCGGGACCGCCGGCGTCGCCGGTCAGCGTTGTATCGGGGCCTCCGGTCGTCGTCGTGTCGCCGGTCAGGCCGGTGTCCGAGCCGCCGTTGTTGTCGTCGGTCGGATTGCCGGCGAGCACACTACCCTTGCCGCCGTCGGGCCCTGGGTCGCCGCTGGTCGCGGTGCCCGAGGAGTCGGGACCGCCGCTCGGCGTCGCGCCCGGCGCCGGAGGCGTGGTGCTGGTATCGCCGGGCGAGGGCGGCGTCGTCACGATGGTCGTCGCGTCGCCGCCCGGCGTTCCCGAATCTCCGCCGCCGCCGGGATCGCCCGCGGGCGGCGTGCCCGGGCCGCTCGAGGAGCTGCCGCCGCCCCCGCCGCCGCCACCACCACCGCCACCCCCGCCGCTGCCGCTGCTTCCACCGCTCCCGCTGGTCGAGCCGCTCGGCGGCAGCGTGCCGCCGATCCCGGTTCCCGTGCCGGCTAGGATCACGTCGCGCGTGGACGTGCCGTTCGACAGGCTGTCGATGATGATCACGTTGGCGCTGCTGCTGCCGCCGGTGATGTTGGTGAGGCAGGCGACGCCCGGCGTGCACAGGAACCCCGGCGTCGGCGCCCACGGCCCCGATGTGAACAGCGAGTTCTGCCAGTTGGTCGGCGCATCCGGACTGTTCGAGAACTCGTTGAAAAC
>CAZEIW010000180.1:0-2839 GCA_964512305.1 uncultured Burkholderiaceae bacterium
GCTCGGCGACTCGGTGCACGACTTCGCCTCGGACGCCAATGGGACTGCGACGTTCGTTCTTCCCCACGGCGAGATCCGCGCCGCGCTCGCCGAGCTGACGGGGATCGACGTCGTCGAAGGACTCGGCCTGCTGTTGAAAGGCGGTAAGGATCGTGACGATGTTCGTTGCGGGGTCGCCGAGTTCGCGCTGCACGACGGCGTCATGCGCGCGCAGCAGTTCGTGGTCGACACGCGCACCGTACGGATCACGGGCCGCGGCGAGCTGCTCCTCGGTCCGGAAGAGCTCAACCTGTCCTTGATGGGTTACCCGAAGAGATTTCGCCTGACTCGCCTCAAGGCGCCCGTGAGGATCACCGGGCATCTGCTCGACCCCTCGATCGGGATCGGTGCCGGACCGGCGCTGAAGCAGGGGGCGATCGCGACGACTCTCGGGGCAGCGCTGTCGCCTCTGGCGGCGGTTCTCGCTTTCGTCGACCCGGGGCTCACTCGGGATGAGAACTGCGCCGCCCTGCTGGCGGGAGCCGAGGACTCGGCCGCGCCGCCGGTTCGCTAGGGGGACGGCTCCTCTGGTGCGGCGAAACTCACGCGATCACCTCGCTCCCTGCAGCTTCAGTTTTCGTTTCCAGTCTCCCGCTATTGCCCTTCGAGCCCGAGCGCGCGCGCGACCCGTCGAGCGACGACGTAAGGGTCGCCGTGGGGGCGGTCCGGGTAGTGCTGCCTGCCGCGATTCCAGGCTTCGCCCATCGCAAACCAGTCGATCGGCGCGGCCGGATGCCCGGTGCGCAGCTCGTGGTCGAGTGCCTGAAAATAGCGCGCCCAGCGGGCGCGATAGTAGTCGTGCATGAGTCCCGCCCAGTCCCGGTTGCCGTAGTCATGCAGCCGGGCGGTCTCGCTCGCCTTGCGGTCGCCCCAGGTCGTCAGAATCGAGCGCGCGTCGTACTCGAGCCGGGCGCGCTCCCGCGGGCTCGCTGCCCAGGGCCGCACGAAGGCGAGCCAGGTGCCGACCAGGAACGAGCGGTGGGTCGCGAGCAGCTCCTCCTCGAGATCCATGAGCTCGAGCCAGCGCGCGGTCAATGCCTCGAAGCGGACGCGCTCGCGCGAGTCGTAGGCAGCCTTGATCTGCGGCAGCAGTGCGCGGCTTTCATTGGCGAGGGTCTGGCGCGCGACGTCGACCAGATCGTAGGCGGAGTTGCGCAGCTTGGGCGCGGCGCGCAGCAGCTCGGGCAGGGCGCGCTTGAAGTCCCGGGCGTCGTAGCGCATCGCTTCCGGCGACCAGTTGGAGGCCCGGTTCGCCGTCAGACTGGGCTGCGCGTCGAACAGCGATTCCTGCGCCGCGTCGCGCTCGCTGTTGAAGACCACCTCGTCGGTGCGGATGTCGTAGGCGGTGTCGATGAGCACCTGCCACGCCGCGGCCGCGTGCGGGTCGGCCGAGCCGTAGCGCCGCTGCGCGTAGTCGCGCGTCCAGCGCGAAATGTCGAGCGGCGCCGTGCGCCAGGCCATCTCCGCGAACAGATCGAAGGCGAAGGGATTGGTATCCATGCCCTCGGTGAACACTGCGGTCCCCGCCATGTTGGAGTTGGTGGGCGCCAGGAGCTGCAGCCGGGTGGTGATGTTAGCGATGTTCGCGCCGAGGGTGGTGCGTCCGCCGAACTCCCAGATGCCGCCGACGAGAAACGGCGCACCCTGGAAATCCTTCTGGCGGTCGTTGCGCGCAATACGGTCGTGATCGATGTCGATGACGAGCAGGCGGGCACGGTCGACGCCGGCCAGCAGATCCTGACGGGGGTTGCCTTGCCAGGCGAGCATCATCCAGCTCGCGTCCGGGTGGGCCGCAAGCAGGGCGGCCTGCACCGCGCGCGCTGCGGCCGGCACCGGCACATCACCCGGGTCGCCGCCTTCCTGGAAGACCTCCATGTCGTAGATGAGGCTGTCGCCGAACAGCTCGTGCTGGTGTCGGTAGAACGTCGCCGCCAGGCGCGCAAACAGGGGATCGCGCGGGTCGAGCCAGTCCGGCCGCGTGAAGCCGGCCCATTCTCCCTGCGCGATGACGTGTGCATCCGGGAACCTGCGGCGGAAATCCCCGGGAACGATGCCGTAGAAGCCCGGCAGCACGGGCGTGATGCCGAGCTCGCGCAAACGACTGATGATCTGCTGCGCGGACGCGGCGCGCTTTTGCAGCAACTGGCGGCTGATCGGCCCATTGAAGCAGCACAGGTTGCCCATCAGCTGCCAGTTCTGATGCGCCGGCTGGGTGATCCACGCGCGGATGTCGCGGTCCGGGTAGCCGAAGTCGCTGAACGTCCGGTACAGCACCGAGTCGGTGCCGCGCTCGATGAGCAGCGCATTCACGCCCGAGAGCGCGAGCAGATCGATCTCCCGTTCCCAGCGCGGCCAGTCCCAATAGGGCGAGCTGTAGCCGTCCACGTTCTCATTGAGCGCGTAGCGCCATGCATAGGGCGTCTCGATCTCGATTGGAGCGTCCGGCAGGGGCAGGTGGCCGGCGCCGCCCAACTGTTCGCCGTCGGATGACAGATGCAGGTGGGCGACGTACTTGAGGTACCAGTTGGCGCCGAACAGCAGCGCACTCGGCGTGTTGCCCTCGACGAGCACGCGACCCTCGCGGCCCGAGATGCGGAATCGCTCGCGCCTGTCCGCGGGCTCGAGTGCCCGCAGCTCGAATTGCGCAGCCTGCCGCGGCAGGAGCCGCGCGAGCACGCCCTCGGCGGGGCGCACGTCGAAGGGCGCAGCGCCCGCAGTGGAGGCCAGCCCCAGCAGGACGCACGCCGACAGCGCCGTGCAAGTGCGGGCGGTGCGATGCGCTGTCACCAGCCGACCGCCT
>CAZEIW010000181.1:0-7895 GCA_964512305.1 uncultured Burkholderiaceae bacterium
GGCGCCTCGCACGCCTGCGCCGCTTGCGCCAGCGCCTGGTAGCGGGCTTCGCGCGCCGCCGCCTCCACACCGCGCCGGTGGTCGCGTTCGATGGCAACCCGCTCCACGATCAGCGGCACCTGCAGCGCTTCGCACAGCTGCCCGCAGTGCGCGGCCCAGGTGTCCGCCGCAACCTGCAGGCCATGGTGCACGTGCACCGCGCGCACGTCTCCGAAGCCCGGCGCGCGCTGGTCGCGCAGCCGGCATGCGAGATCGAGCAGCGCGGTCGAATCGCGGCCGCCGCTCAAGGCGATCAACAGCGGGCGGTCGCGGGGCGCGGCCGAGGATCGGCGCCCCTTGCGGGGCGATGCCGGCGTGCGATCGGTTTCCGCGGAAGACGCTCGGCGGGAGCTCGCAGGTCCGGCGGAATCGGACTCGGCGCCCGAACCCGCGGGCCGACCGCCGTCCCCGGCACCCTCGCGATGGAGCGCCGCGTCGACGGCAGCTTCGAGCGCCGACAGCAGCGCGCGGTCGGACGGATCAAGCCTCGGCTGACGTTTCCTTGAACTTGCCATAGCCCAGCAGGCGCGTCAGGCGGGCGGCCAGCAGGTCCTTGGTCTTGACGCCCTGAAGCTGGCGCAGGCAGTCGCCGAGCGCGCGCTTGAGCAGCGCCGACATCTGCTTCGGGTCGCGGTGCGCGGCGCCGACCGGTTCCGTGACGATGCGGTCGATCAGCCCGAGCGCCTTGAGGCGGTGCGCGGTCAGGCCGAGCGCCTCGGCGGCGTCGGGAGCGCGCTCCGCGCTCTTCCACAGGATCGAGGCGCAGCCTTCGGGCGAGATCACCGAGTAGGTCGCGTACTGCAGCATCAGCAGGAGATCGGCCACTGCGATCGCCAGCGCGCCGCCCGAGCCGCCCTCGCCGATCACCGTGGCGATGATCGGCACCTTGAGCCTGGACATCTCGTACAGGTTGTGCCCGATCGCCTCGGACTGGCCACGCTCCTCGGCATCGATCCCGGGATAGGCGCCCGGCGTGTCGATGAACGTGAACACCGGCATGCCGAACTTCTCGGCGAGCTTCATCAGCCGCAGCGCCTTCCGGTAGCCCTCGGGCTTCGGCATTCCGAAGTTGCGCAGCGCGCGCTCCTTCGTGTCCCGCCCCTTCTGGTGGCCGATCACCATCACCGCCTGGCCGTTGAAGCGCGCCAGGCCGCCGACGATCGACAGGTCGTCCGCATAGGCGCGGTCGCCGTGCAGCTCGCGGAAGTCGGTGAAGATGTCGGCGACATAGTCGAGCGTGTAGGGGCGCTGCGGGTGGCGCGCCAGCTGGGCCACCTGCCACGGCGTGAGCTTGCCGTAGATCTCCTTGAGCAGCGCCTGGCTCTTGGCCTGCAGGCGCGCGATCTCCTCCGAGATGTCGACGGCGGAATCGTCCTGCACGAAGCGCAGCTCTTCGATCTTGGCTTCGAGATCGGCGATCGGCTGCTCGAATTCGAGGAACGTCGACTTGGATGGAGGCATCGGGAGGTGCTTTCGCGCAGGCCCGCTCAGTACTCGACCGGTACCGGGTCCAGGCTGCGCCACAGGTACCAGGTCGCCACGCTGCGATAGGGCGCCCATGGCGCCGACAGCTCGATCACGCGTTCTCGTCCCGCGCCCCTCAGCAGCCGCTCGATCGGCTCGCCGTCCAGATAGTGCCGGCTGACCGCTTTCAGTACCCCAAGGTCGTCGAGCGGCAGCACGTCGGGGCGGAGCAGATTAAAGATCAAAAACATCTCGGCTGTCCAGCGCCCGATCCCGCGGACGTCCGTCAGGTGTTCGATCACCTCGGCGTCCGGAAGCCGTGCCAGGTGGGCCGGGTCCACCCGGCCGTCGGCGAAGTGGCGCGCGAGGTCGTGGAGGTACTCGGCCTTGCGCTCGGACAGCCCGCACCCGCGCAAGGTGGCGTGGCGCCGGCGCAGCACGGTCGTGGGCGAGACCTCCGCGCAGCTCGTCCTGAGCCGGCCCCAGACCGCGTCCGCGGCCTTGACCGAGATCTGCTGGCCCACGATCGAGCGCGCCAGCGTGGAAAACGCGTCGCCGCGCGACACCAAGGCGATGCGGGGGTGGCGCGCAATGATGCCCGCCATCGTCGGATCGGACGCTCGCAGGCGGCGCCGGGCGGCGGCCCAGAACGGGGGCCGGACCCGCGCAGGGCCGGCTAGCGTCGGCGCCATGTCGTGCCCGCGGGGCCGTCTTCCAGCACGACGCCGTCGGCGGCCAGCTGCGCGCGAATGCGATCGGCGGCGGCGAAATCCCTCGACTTCTTGGCCGCTGCGCGCTGCTCGATCAGGGACTGGATCTGGTCCGGCGCATAGGCCGGCGTGTCCGCGCCTTTCGCGGCGGCGGGCGAGGCCGGCTTGGCCTGCAGGTACGTGTCCGCGTCGAGCTGGAGCAGCCCCAGCACGCCACCCAGCGCACGCAACTGCTTCGCCGCCCCGGCGGACTTGGTGCGATTGACCTCGCCGGCGAGGTCGAACAGCGTGGAGCAGGCGAGCGCGGTGTTGAAGTCGTCGTTCATCGCCTCGGCGAAGCGCTGCGCGTGCGGCTCGTCCCAGTCGACCTCGCCCTCGATCGCGGTCGGCTCGGGGTCGAAGCCGCGCAGCGCGGTGTAGAGGCGCGCGAGGCCGGCGCGGGCCTCGGCGATCATGTCCTCGCTGAACGCGATCTGGCTGCGGTAGTGCGGGCGCAGCAGGAAGAAGCGCAGCTCCTCCGGGTGATGCCGCGTCAGCGCCTCGCGGATGGTGAGGAAGTTGCCGAGCGACTTCGACATCTTGTTCTCGCCGGCGCGCAGCGCCCCGCAGTGCATCCACAACCGGGCGAACGGAACGCCGAACGCGCCCTCGCTCTGCGCGATCTCGTTCTCGTGGTGCGGGAAGATCAGGTCGGGGCCGCCGCCGTGAATGTCGAACGTGCGGCCCAGGGTCTGGCTCGCCATCGCCGAGCACTCGATGTGCCAGCCGGGCCGGCCTGGCCCCCAGCGCGACGGCCACTCGGGCTCGCCCGGCTTGGCGTGCTTCCAGAGCGCGAAATCGAGCGGGTCGTGCTTGCTGCGGCTCACGACGACGCGCTCGCCGGCGCGCAGGTCGTCGAGCGACTTCCCGGACAGCTTGCCGTAGCCCGGAAACTTGCGCACTGCGAAGTTGACGTCGGCGTCCGCGCCTTCCTGGTATGCGAGCCCCGCGCTTTCGAGGAGCCCGATCAGGTCGAGCATCTGCGGCACGAACTGCGTGGCGCGCGGCTCCAGGTCCGGCCGCTGCACGCCCAGCGCCGCGAAATCCTCCTCCATCGCGGTGATGTAGCGCTCGGTGAGCTGCGAGATCGGCTCGCCGCGCTCGGCGGCGCGAATGATGATCTTGTCGTCGATGTCGGTGATGTTGCGCACATAGGTCACGCGCAGGCCGCTTGCGCGCAGCCAGCGCTGCACGACATCGAAGGCCATGAAGAGCCGCGCGTGCCCGAGGTGGCACAGGTCGTAGGTGGTCATGCCGCACACGTACATCCGCACATGGCCGGGCTCGATCGGCTCGAGCACCCGGGCGCTGCGGGTCAGCGTGTCGTAGATCCGGATCGTCATGCCTGTGCGGGAAGCGGCGCCGTTCGCGGCCGTTGGCAGGCGGCGTCGCGGGACCGGTTGCGTGCCGGGCACCTCGCGCCCGTACTCCCCGCGGCGGGTTAGGAGCGCCGGCGACACGCGCCGAAAACTCCGGCCGGGCGCGTTGTTAGAATCGCGTCAAGTATATAGCAGCCGTCTGCCGGTCGTGAGCTCCGCGAGAGGAGCCCAGCGCGGCGCCGGCCCCCGCGATGATCGCTCGAGGAGTCAACGGCAGCGCCGCGCGGCCCCGCATCGGGACGCCGCTGGCGCGTGCCGCGGCCGGGTGCGCGGCAGCGTTGCTCGCGCTGCCGTGCGGGCACGCGCAGCTGCCCCCGCCCGCGCCCGGGCTGTCGGTCGAGCTGGTGCCCGCGCCGCGCAGCGAAGCGGCCGAGATCGCGAGCCTTGTGCGGGCGGGCAAGAACGATGCCGCGCTCAAGCGCGCCGACGCCTTCCTGGCCGACAAGCCGCACGACGCGCAGGTGCGGTTCCTGCGCGCGGTGATCCTGAGCGATCTCGGGCGGCGCGAGGATGCGGCCGCGGCCTTCGAGTCGCTGACCGAGGATTTTCCGGAGCTGCCGGAGCCCTACAACAACCTCGCGGTGATCTCCGCCGCGCAGGGCCGCCTGCAGCAGGCCGAGCGCTACCTGCGGCAGGCGATCGCCGCGCAGCCGAACTATGTGACGGCGGAGGAGAACCTCGGCGACCTGTACATTGCGCTGGCGGCCTCCGCGTTCGAACGCGCCTCCGAGCTCGATCCCGGCAATTCCGGGGTGAAGTCCAAGCTCGCGCTCGCGCGCGACCTGGGCACGCGGCTGCGCGCGGCGCGTTAGCGGTGAAGTTGCGATACGCTCGTACCCCACCCTGTTGAACATACCTCTGTCGAGAGCCTGACGATGAACCGGATCCGCCGCCTGACCCGTCCTCTCACCCTCGCGGCCGCCGCGCTTGCCGTCGCCGCCCTCGCCGCGGCCGGCGGCGCGTCCGCGCAAACCAAGGAGGCCGCGCCCGGCGCGGGCGCGCCGGCGCGGGTGGCGCTCGACACCACCGCCGGCCGCATCGTGCTCGAGCTCGACGCACAGCGCGCGCCCAAGACCGTGGCCAACTTCCTGCAGTACGTGAACGAGGGCTTCTACGACGGCACGGTTTTCCACCGCGTCATCGCAAACTTCATGATCCAGGGCGGCGGCTTCACGTCCGACATGGCGCAGAAGCCGACGCACGAGCCGATCGTCAACGAGAGCAAGAACGGCCTCAAGAACGCCCGCGGGACGATCGCGATGGCGCGCACCGCGAACCCGAACTCCGCCACCGCCCAGTTCTTCATCAACGTGGTCGACAACCAGTCCCTCGACTACCCGAGCTTCGACGGTGCCGGCTACGCGGTGTTCGGGCACGTGGTCGAGGGCATGGACGCGGTCGACAAGATCCGCGCTTCCAAGACCTCGACCCGCGGGATGTTCCAGGATGTCCCGGTCACCGCGGTCGTGATCAACACCGCCCGCGTCGTCAAGTAACCCAGGAGGTTGCCATGGTCCGCCTGCACACCAGCATGGGTACGATCACGATCGACCTGGACGCGGCCAAGGCGCCCAAGACGGTCGAAAATTTTCTCGAGTACGTCAGGAACGGCTACTACGACAACACGCTGTTCCACCGCGTGATCAACGGCTTCATGGTCCAGGGCGGGGGCTTCGAGCCCGGCATGCGGCACAAGTCCGCCGGCGAGCCGATCGCCAACGAGGCGACCAACGGCCTGCGCAACGCGCGCTATACGGTCGCGATGGCGCGGACCTCGGATCCGCATTCGGCGTCGTCGCAGTTCTTCATCAACGTCGCCGACAACGATTTCCTGAACCATACGGCGCCGACCTCGCAGGGCTGGGGCTACTGCGTCTTCGGCAAGGTGGTCGAGGGCACCGAGGTGATCGACAAGATCAAGACCGTCCGCACGATGCGCTACGGCCAGCATTCGGACGTCCCCGAGCAGGAAATCGTGATCCAGCGCGCCGAGGTCGTCGGCTGACCGCGGTGCCCGGATGCCGGCCCTGCCCGTCCCCGCGCTCGCGCCCGCGCGCGGCGAGGTCGACCTGCTCGACCCGGTCTTCATTTCCGACCTGCACCTGACCGCGCTGCGACCGCGCACGCTCGAGCGCTTCCTGCAGCTGCTCGCCGACTGGCCCCGTGCCGGCGGCGCCGAACTGGTGATCCTGGGCGATCTGTTCGAGTACTGGGCCGGCGACGACGATCTGGCGGCGGAGGCCGGCAAGATCGGCGACGCCGGCGAAACCGTCGGAGACGCCGTCGCCCAAGCGCTGCGGTCGATGGCCGCGCGGGGCGTCCCCGTGTACGTGATGCACGGCAATCGCGACCTGCTGCTCGGCCCGGGCTTCCTCGCGGCCGCGGGAGCGACGCTGCTCGCCGATCCGGCGCTCGGCCGCGTCGCCGGCGTGCCGGCGTTGCTCGCGCACGGCGATGCCTACTGCACGCGCGACCTCGACTACCAGCGATTCCGCGCGCAGGCGCGCAACCCGCAGTTCCAGGCCGGCTTCCTGGCCCGGCCGCTCGCCGAGCGCAAGGCCATGATCGGCGAGGCCCGCAGCGCAAGCGAGGCCGGCAAGCAGGCCAAGGCGATGGAGATCATGGACGTGACGCCGGAGGCGATCGACGCCGCGTTGCGCGCGGCCGGCACCGCGCGGATGATCCACGGACACACGCACCGGCCGGCGCACCATGTGTTCGACCTCGACGGCGCGCCCGCGCAGCGGTGGGTGCTGACGGATTGGGATCTCGATGGCGGTGTGGAGCGTGGGGGCGGGCTGAGGCTGGAGGGGGGGTCGCTGAAGGCGTTCCGGGTGTAGCGATCTCGCGGGAAATCGCAGGCGTTCGTCTTGCGCCGACGTGGATGGCCGGGACAAGCCCGGCCATGACGGCAACTATCGGCAGCCCAAACGCGGGCGTCATCCCCGGGCGCAGTCCCGGGGATCCACGTCGGCGCCTGCTGCAAGCGTTACCCCTTCCCCAACCCACCCCCCACCTTGCGCCCCGCCCTCAACACGCGCGGCAGAATCATCGCGCTGCAGATCCCCCGCAAGATGTCGACCTCCGTCGTGCTCGGCACCGCTCGCAGCAGCAGCCTCCGCAGTCTCGACATCAGGTGCCTCGGCTCGGATGGGTCGAGGTAGCCGATGGCGACCAGAGCCTGCTCGAGGTGCTCGAACAATGCCTCGGTCTGCGTCACCGTCGCCGCCGGATCGACCTCGCGCGTGTCGCCGGCCGAGCGGTCCCGACGCGCCGCGATCGCGACGGCGGCGCCCAGCGCCGCCAGCAGCTCGCGCCGGCACTCGTAGGCCGATACCTGCACGGCCTGCGCCAGGTTGAGCGACCCGTGGTCCGGATCGGCATCGATGGCCGAGCAGAAATGGCAGCGCTCGACGTCGGCGTTCGGGAGCCCCGTGCGCTCGGTGCCGAACACGAACCCGATCTCGCCCGCGCCTGCGAGCAGGTGTGCCGCCGCGCGCTGCACGGCACTCCTCAAGTCCAGCACCGGCGGCCCGAACTCGCGCGCGTAGCCGGTCGAGGCGAATGCGAGGCCGACGCCGTCGAGCGCGCCGGCCAGGTCGTCGAAGGTTTCGGCGGCCGCGAGCACCGGCCCGGCCGCCGCGGCCAGTGCCATCGCCTCACGCGATGAGCGAAACTGCGGATCGCGCGGCGCAACCACCGCCAGGCGGGCGAACCCCATGGTCCGTATCGCGCGCGCCGCGGCGCCGATGTTGCCGGCATGGCTCGGCGCCACCAGGACGAAGCGCACACGCGCCGCCAGGGCGACCCAGCCGCTGCCTATAGAATCCGGTCCTTGCATCGTCTGTACCCCGCGCCCGCCGCGCACCGCGCCCAGGCCTCCCATGCACCCCATGCTCAACACCGCCGTCAAGGCGGCCCGCAAGGCCGGCGCGATCATCAACCGCGCCAGCCTCGACCTCGACCTGATCCGCGTCGCCAGCAAGGGCCGCAGCGACTTCGTCACCGAGGTCGATCGGGCCGCCGAGCAAGCGGTGATCGCCACGCTGAAGCACGCCTACCCCGACCATGCGATCCTGGCCGAGGAATCCGGCGCCGACAACCCCCAGGGAGGGTCCGACTACACCTGGATCATCGACCCGCTGGACGGCACCACGAACTTCATCCACGGCATGCCGCAGTATGCGGTCTCGATCGCGCTGCGCCACCGCGAACACATCACGCAGGCGGTCGTGTACGACCCGTCGAGAAACGATCTGTTCAC
>CAZEIW010000182.1:0-16257 GCA_964512305.1 uncultured Burkholderiaceae bacterium
CAGTCGTCGCGAATACCGCAAATTCACTCTCGAAAACAGCGACTCTCTCTTGACTTGTTCTTACTGAGTCTTACCATTACTACCGTAGACTTCAATCAGAAGTTCAACGCGGAGGGCAGTGAGTGAACTCGTCGTCCACACAACCCACGAACAGGTCCGCAGCCAGCTGGGCGGGCTTGCGCGCTTGCGGCCGCAATTCCGGGGCCGTGATGTGTGCGTTCGTCGGTGTCGGCGGCGAAGGAATCGTGCTGCGCAACAACGATTCCTGGACGTTCCGCGATCCGGTCGGAGGGCCAGGCGGCTAGCCAGTCCCCCAGACCCTCAGGCTCAAGAGCCCGGATCGCGCAAGTCGCCTCCGGGCTTTTTGTTTTGGGGCGCGTTCCACGTCGGGACGCGTGGTGTTCGAAGTGTTCTAAATGGAGGAAACCATGAGCTTCTACGATGGTCTGTCGCGGTTCCTTTGCGCGTTCGCAGCGACCCTGGCCGCGATCGTCTCGCTCGGCAGCGTCCTGGCGTTGTTCGCCAGCGCCGCTTTGCGCGAAGACTCGTACCTGGCGTCGCTCGCACGCCCCGGCGTGGCAGCAGGCCATGCCGAGGACGTTCGGAAGGCGGCCGAAGTCGCCGTCCCGAAGCGCGATCGCGCGCGCGCGCCGCCGGCAAGCTAGCCGGCGCGCGGCCGCGGCCTGGGGCGGCAACCGGAGCGGATACATTCCGCGAAGGTCGCCGCCCCATTTTTTTCTCTGCGATCGCCGGCTCTGGCCCCGGCGCGTTGCAGCGCACCAGCACCGGAGCCCTTCGGGGGAGTTCCGCGGCGACGCTCGTCCGGGAGACAAGGGGCTTCGGGATACACTTATCGGTTTGTTTCGTCCCCGATGAACGACCACGAGACCGCCGGCAGCCGCGGACTGCGCATGGCACCGATTCCGCGCGACTGGCGTCGGCTCCTCGTCGCCATCGGGCCGGGGCTGGTCGTGATGCTGGCCGATACCGAGGCGGGCAGCGTGATCGCCGCATCGCAGAGCGGCGCGATCTGGGGCTACCGGATGCTCGTGCTGCAGTTCCTGCTGGTGCCGGTGCTCTTTCTGGCGCAGGACCTGGCGCTGCGGCTGGGCGTCACCACCGGCAAAGGCATGGGCGCGCTGATCCAGCTCCGCCTCGGCCGCGGATGGGCGCGCCTGGCGGCCGCGATGCTCGTGGTGAGCTGCCTGGGGGCGCTGCTGACCCAGATGAGCGGGCTCGCCGGTGTCGGGCAGCTGTTCGGCGTGCCGGCCTGGGCCACGATCGCGGTGGCCGTAGCGGGCATCTTCGCGATGGTGTGTACCGGTTCGTATCATGCGGTCGAGCGGATCGCGCTGGTCCTCGGCGCCGCCGAACTGGCGTTCCTGGTGGTTGCCTGGCGTGCGCATCCCGACACAAGCCGCATCGTCTCCCAGCTTGCGCAGCAGCCGCTGCGCGACAGCGGCTACCTGTACCTCGTGGCGGCCAACCTCGGGACCTGCGTGATGCCCTGGATGATCTTCTACCATCAGTCGGCGGTGATCGAAAAAGGCCTGACGCTGGCCGACCTCAAGCTCGCCCGCTTCGACACCCTGTTGGGCGCGATCGTGTGCCAGACCGTCACCGCGGCGGTGTTGGTCGCCGCCGCGGCGACGCTCGGCGCGCAGGGTCGCGGCGACGCGCTGCACAGCGTGTCGCAGATCGCCGGCGCCTTCGGCGCGGTGCTGGGCAAGACGACCGGCGAAGTCGTCTTCGCCGTCGGGCTCTCCGGAGGCGCGCTCGTTGCCACGATCGTCGTGTGCCTGGCCGCGGCCCGCGTGCTCGGCGAGGTGACCGGCTTCGACCATTCGCTCGAACTGCACCCCTTCGACGCGCCCTGGTTCTATGGATCCTTCGGCGTGATCCTGGTCGCGGGCGGGGCACTGGTCGCCTCCGGAATCGACCTCGTGCGCCTGTCGATCGGCGCCGGCGTCGTCAATGCGGTGCTGCTGCCCCTCGTGCTGCTGTTCCTCTGGCGGCTTGCGCGCAAGGCGCCGCCGCCGGCGCTGCGGCTGCGGGGTGCCGCGGCGGTCGCCGAGGGGGCGGTCTTCGTGGCGAGCGCGGGCCTGGGCCTGTATGCGGCGGTAGTGGGCGTTTTGGGGTAAAAGGCAGGACATCGCCAGGGCATCGCGGAAAGCAAGCGTGGAATACGGCGGCAGTCTCGAATTCGGACCGGTCCTCCAGGTCTGCCTGATCGACCTGTTCCTGAGCGGCGACAACGCGATCGTCATCGCGCTGGCCTGCCGGACCCTGCCCGATGACGTGCGTCGCAAGGCGATCTTGCTCGGCACCGTGGCCGCGATCGTGTTCCGCGTGCTGCTGACCTCCGTCGCGACCCTGGTGCTGAAGATGCCGCTGCTGAAGCTCGTCGGCGCGGCGGCGCTGCTCGCGATCGCGATCCGCCTGCTGTCGGGCAGGCACCACTCCGCCGCTGAAGACGCGCGGGAAGGACACACGCTGTGGAGCGCGATCGGCGTGATCGTTCTGGCCGACACGGTGATGAGCTTCGACAACGTGGTCGCGGTCGCGGCCGCCGCCGAAGGCAGCCTCAAATACCTGCTCCTGGGCTTGCTGATCAGCATCCCGATCCTGATCTTCGGCAGCCTCTGGATCATCCGCATCCTGAACCGCAATCCGGTGCTGATCCTGGCTGGGGGCGCCCTGCTGGGATGGGTAGCGGGCAACACGGCGATCTCCGATCCCCTCGTCGCCGGCTGGATCGAAAACCAGTCCTTCGGGCTCGCGGCCGCGGCTCCCCTGCTGGGCGCGATCTACGTGCTCCTGCAAAGCCGGCTGATCCGCGGTGGGAAGTTCGAGCCGGGCTCCCGCGGCGGCGAGCCGCGATCGACGTTTCGGGCCGCGGGCCTGGGCGCCGCTCCCATCGGCGAGGCCGGGATCGCGGCGGCGATCGCACACCCTCGGTCCCTGACCGGGCCGCCGCATCTGGCGGTCGCCGCGAACGCAGGCGCGGCGGTCGCCCAGGACGCCGCCTGGGCGGAGGAGGCGGCGGCTCCGGTGCCGGCGCCAGAGAGCCCGGCGCAACCCGCCGCGGACGCGCCGGAGGCGGGCGACGCTCCGCTCGGCCGGATGGAACTCGCAGTCCTGATCGGTATTCTCGGATCGATGGGCGCGGCCATGATCGTCGTGCTGTTCTACTTCGCATGGTCGATCAAACCGCACTGATCCGCTCCCGCAACGAGGAAACGGCAGCATGTACCAGAAGATTCCGCCCGAAGCTGAACAGGCCGCGATCGCGTCGACGCGCATCCTCGCGCTGATCGACCGGACCGTCGAGGCGTTCTCCGTCACGCTCGGCGCGCTCGGCCTCAAGGGCAGGGGATGGACCGTGTTCGGGGCGATGGTGGTGGTCGGATGGCTGCTCTCCGGGATCTACAAGGTGCAGCCCGACGAGCAGGGTGTCGTGCTGCGGTTCGGGAGATGGATCGACACCCAGGAGCCCGGCCTGCACTACCATTTCCCGTTTCCGGTCGACCGCGTCCTGTTTCCCAAGGTGACCCAGGTCAACCAGCTGCAGATCAACGGCCAGACCGAGCAGGCTCCCGGAGGCGGCCCGATCGTCAGCGTGCAGCAGTCGACGGCGCCGATCCGCGGCGAGCGCGCTGCGCAGATGGTCACCGGCGACGAGAACATCGTGGTCGCCGAGTACGTCGTGTTCTGGCGCATCAAGGACGCCGGCCAGTACCTGTTCAACGTCCTCGATCCGGAGGGGGCGCTCAGGATGGCCGCCGAGGGGGCGATGCACGCGGTGATCGGGCGCAATCCGATCCAGGCGGCGCTCTCCGACAAGCGGCAGGAGATCGCCGAGCAGGCCCGGGAGACGCTGCAGCGGATCCTGGATGCCTACAAGTGCGGGATCCTGATCACCCAGGTCCAACTGCAGCGGGTCGATCCGCCGTCGGCCGTGATCGACGCCTTCAACGACGTGCAGCGGGCACGCGCCGACCAGGAGCGCGCCCGCAACGAAGCCGAGGCCTACGCCAACGACATCCTCCCGCGCGCCCGCGGCGAGGCCGACCGCATCAACCAGGAGGCGCAGGCGTACAAGGCCCAGGTCGTCAACCTCGCGCGCGGCGAGATCCAGAGCTTCGAGTCGGTCTACGAGACGTATCGCCAGGCCAAGGACGTGACCGCGTGGCGCCTGTACCTGGACAGCATGGATCAGCTGCTGAAGAAATCGAGCAAGGTGATCGTCGATTCCTCGGGCAAGGGGATGGCCGGGGTCGTCCCCTACCTGCCCCTCTCCGAGGGCAAGGAGAAGGCCGCACCGCCGGCGCCGGCGCAGGGAGGCGCACGATGACCCGCAGCCAGGTGCTGGTCGCCGCCGCCATCGGCGTGCTGCTGCTGCTGTTCGGTTCCCTGTACACGGTCGTGCAGACCGAGCAGGCGCTGGTGGTGCGTCTCGGCAAGCCGGTGTCGGCGGTGAGCGACCCCGGGCTGCATCTCAAGATGCCGCTGATCGACACGGTGATCGGGTACGACACGCGCCTGTTGCCGCTCGAGCCGCCCATCGAACAGATCATCCTCGGCGACCAGAAGCGGATCGAGGTCGAGGTCTACGCCCGGTTCCGAATCGCCGAGCCGCTGCTGTTCTACCAGGCCGTGCGCACGCTCGAGCAGGGCCGCTCGCAGCTGATGCAGATCGTGAGCTCGTCGCTGCGGCGCGAGCTCGGCCAGGTGACGCTGACGACCCTGCTGTCGGAGCAGCGCGACCGGATCACCGACCTCGTGCTGGGCGAGGTGCAGTCGAGGTCCAAGGCCCTGGGCATCGCGGTCGTCGACGTGCGGATCCGCCGCGCCGACCTGCCGCCCGAGACCAGCCAGGCCATCTACGACCGGATGAAATCCGAACGGCAACGGCAGGCCAAGGAGCTGCGCGCGCAGGGATTCGAGTGGGCGCAGCAGATCCAGGCGCGCGCGGACCGCGAGCGCACCGTCACCCTGTCCGAGGCCCAGCAGCAGGCGCTCACGATCCGCGGCCAGGGAGATGCCGAGGCCAACCGCCTGTTCGCCACCGCCTTCGGCAAGGACCCGCGCTTCTTCGAGTTCTACCGGGCGATGCAGACCTACCGCCAGGCGCTCGCGGACTCGAACCCGACGCTCGTGCTGTCGCCGAACAGCGAGCTGCTCAAGTACTTCAATGCGGGCGCGGCGCGCAACGTCTCGCCCTGAGCGGACGACCGGCTAGTCGCGATGGATGCCGACCAGCAGCGCATAGGCGCCGGGATACGGCTGCCTTTGAGCGCTGCGGCCACGTCGAGCGGCGGCGCGCGCCCAGATGGCGATCGTCGCCTTGAGCCCCGCCAGGCTCAGCTTGCGGTGGATGTTGAAGGTCATTTTTCGGTACCTCCGATTCGGTACCGGCGGCGCGGCGGCCGTCGGTTTATCGCCCGGCGCACAAGCGCCCGAGCGGCGTTACGGAACAGGGAGGTGGCCGGCTCTCGCCACGACGGCGAGGAAACTGCGGTGAATTGACTTGCCTGACGCACCATCCGCTTCTGCAGCGGGATGGCGGTGAGAAAATGGACTCGTGCCGCGGATCCCGCTGTTACTTCGACGATCGACGAGGGTAGGAATCCATGGGGTGAACCCGTCTGTTGACACGGCAACGATGATGACGACGCATAGCAGCAAAGTCAAGAACGAATTGTCGACGAATTGAGACCGTGGTCGGAAGATCCGCCTGCCCGCATACCGGCGTCACGGCCGTCCGGATGAGAGCCCTTCCCGCATGACGGCCCGCGGCTCGATCGCCGCCGCGCTCGCGGCGGCCTTGCTGTTCGGCGCCAGCACGCCCTTCGCGAAAGCGCTGACGGAGAGCGTTTCGCCGATCCTGCTGGCCGGACTGCTTTACCTGGGCAGCGGGATCGGGCTCCTCGTCGCCCGCACGGCACGCGACCGCGGATTCGGCGCGCCACACCTGCCGGCGGGCGAATGGCGCTGGCTTGCCGGTGCGATCGCGTCCGGCGGGGTGGCCGGGCCTGTCTTGCTGATGGTCGGCCTGGCGCGGACGCCCGCTGCCGACGCATCGTTGATGTTGAACCTCGAGGCGGTCCTGACGGCCGTCCTGGCCTGGCTTGTCTTCGGTGAGAACGCCGGTCGGCGCGTCGTGCTCGGCATGGGACTCATCGTCGCCGGAGGCGTCGTGCTGGCCTGGCCCGAAGGGGGCAGCGGCCGGGCAGGAAACACGCTGGGTGCGATCGCCGTCGCCGGCGCCTGCCTGTGCTGGGCCCTGGACAACAACCTGACCCGCAACGTCTCCGGGTCCGACGCGCTCTTCGTCGCGGGCGCGAAGGGGCTGGTGGCGGGCGCGACGAACCTGGTGCTGGCGCTCGGCCTGGGCGCGCGCCTGCCTGCGTGGTCGTTCGTCGCGTCGGCGATGGCACTGGGCCTGGTCGGCTATGGGGTGAGCCTCGTGCTGTTCATCGTGGCGCTGCGCGGGCTGGGCGCGGCGCGATCCGGTGCGTACTTCTCGACGGCGCCATTTATCGGCGCCGTTATCGCGATCGCCGGCTGGGGCGAGACGGCGTCGACCGGCTTCTGGCTTGCGGCGGTCCTGATGGCCACCGGGGTGTGGCTGCACCTGACGGAGCGGCACGAACACGAACACGCGCACCCGGCACTGACGCACGTCCACCTGCATCGGCACGATGCGCACCACCGGCATCCGCACGACGCGGGCTGGGACGGCCGCGAACCGCACTCGCACGAACACCGGCACGAACCGACGATTCACCGCCACCCGCACTACCCCGACGCGCACCACCGGCACGGCCATTGAGCTCCCCCCCTCTCCCGCTGCGCGGGAGAGGGTCGGGGTGAGGGTGATTGCGATGCCGTGCTGCTAGCTGCCGCGGCGCCGATTGGCGATTTCGTCCCAGGCGGTCTGCGGCGTCGGGTGGAGCGCGGTTTCGAAGAAGTTCTTCAGCGAAGCGATCTCGAGCGCGATGCCCATCGGGAATCCGCTGCGATTGCCGCGCCGGTCGATCAGCAGGTCTTCGAGGTACGTGAGGCACTTATGCTCGTCGTTCCACCGGCGGCCGAGCTCATTGGCGATCCGCGTGAACGCGATGGGCAGCGAACGAGGCCTGACATCGGGGGGCAGGCCGGCCAGCCATTGGATGGTTTCGGGGCGAAGCGTCTCGAGCGATTGCGCCTGACGGCGCTTCACCAGCTCGCCGTCGACCGCCGTCGTGCCTGCAGGCATCGCTGACCCTCCCGGGTGACCGAACAGGCGATAAGTTACGCGCGATGCCCAGGGGGCGCAACGCCCGGAAGGGAATCTTCCGAGACGCCGGATCCGCGCGATCCCGGACGGACTACCTCGCCGGCATCCCGTAGCGCCCGGTCAGCCACACCAGCAGCAGCACCGGCAGGCCCAACAGCGCGGCACCGACGAAGAAACCGGAATAGCCGAAGCGTTCGACCGCGACGCCGGAGAACCCGGCGACGAACTTGGGCAGCAAGAGCATCAGCGACGAAAACAGCGCGTACTGAGTCGCCGAGTACCGCACGTTGGTCAGCCCGGAGAGATACGCGATGAACACGCTGCCGGCGACGCCGGCGACGAAGTTGTCGGCCGACACGGCCGCCACCAGCAGCGGCAGGTCGTGCCCGCGTGTCGCAAGCCAGGCGAACATCATGATCGATGCCGACGCGGCGGCGGCGGCGCCGAACAGGACGCGCTGGATGCCGATCCGCGGCGCAAGCGCGCCGCCTGCGAAGGCACCCGCGAGCGTCATCACGACGCCGTAGACCTTCGAGACTGCCGCGACCTCGTCCTTGCTGAATCCCATGTCGTGGTAGAAGGGGTTCGCCATCACGCCCATCACGATGTCCGGGATCCGGTAGGTCGAGATCAGCGCCAGCACGAGCACCGCGTGCCAGCGGTAGCGCTGGAGGAAGTCGGCGAAGGGGCCGATGACCGCGCTGCTCAACCAGGCCGCCAGGCCGTGGCGCGCAGAGGAGCTTGGAGCGGAGCTTGGAGCGGAGCTTGGAGCGGGGCCGGCGTCGGCTTCGGGCGCCAGCACCGTCGCGGCGAGACCGATGGCCATCGAGGCGGCCATCGCGAGATACGCCGCCGACCAGCTGTCGTGCCGGTAGTCCGCATCGCCCCCCGAGGCGAGCGCGGCAATCCACAGGGCTCCGGCGCCGGCCCAGATCATCGCGAGGCGGTAGCCCGTCTGGTAGGCCGCCGCCAGCGCGGCCTGGTGGTCGACCGGCGCCGATTCGATCCTGTAGGCGTCGAGCGCAATGTCCTGGGTGGCCGATGCGAACGCGGTCAGCAGTGCCGATGCCGTCAGCCATGCGAGGTGGAGCTGCGGATCGATCAGCGCCATCGCGACCAGGCCGGCGACGACCGCGAGCTGCGCCGAAAGCAGCCAGGCGCGCCGCCGGCCGAGGCGGCGGCTCAGCCAGGGGATCGGCATCCGGTCGACCAGCGGCGCCCAGGCCCACTTGAACCCGTAGGCCAGAGCCACCCAGCTGAGGAATCCGATGGTCGCCAGGTCGACGCCGGCTTCGCGCAACCGGAACGACAGCGTGCCGTAGACGAGCAGCAGCGGCAGGCCGGATGAAAAGCCCAGAAGCACCATGCGCGCGACCCGCGGCTCGAGGTAGACGCGCCAGCCGGCGGCCGGAGGCGGAGGGCGATCGATGCTCAAGCTTCTGGGCTCAGGCAGATGGCGGCCAGCGCCGAATCGTCGAGCGCGGCGCCTTCGCGATCCCAGTGCTCGACGCTCCGCGAGCATGGATCCGCGCGCGCTTTGAGCCGATGACCGCGTGCGCGGGCATCGGTTGACCGCCCCCCTGGAGGCGGGCAAAGTCCGATATCGGGTTGGTCACCACTGTTAGGCCGCAGGAGGAGAGGAGCCCGTGAAGCGTACGTGGACGATGATTGGCGTCGCCAATGTTGCGCGTAGCCTGAAATGGTATCAGTCGCTCTTCGGTCAGCGGGAAACGACGCCTGCCCACGACGACTTCGCGCAAGTGCTGGACGCCGACGGAACGGTACTGCTTTGCCTTCATCAGTGGGGTGCCCACGAACACCCAACCTTGAGCAGCCCCGACCAGGCGCCTGCCGGCAACGGCCTCTTGCTCTTCTTCCGTGTGGATGACTTTGACGAAGCGCTGGCGAGGGCTCGCTCTCTTGTTGGCTCATTGGAGCAGGAGGTCCAAGTGAACCCCGCCACAGGAACGAGAGAGTTTGCGCTTCGGGACCAAGACGGCTACTACGTCATGGTCAGCGCACTCGCCTAGGAGTTCGACGTGAGAACTACCGAGGACGGAACGCTTCTCCTTGCATCGCACCGGACAGCAATACCTTCTTGCCCTTCGCGGACGGGACTGCAGACAGCAGTGCCCTTGCGACGGCTGCCGCTTCGATGGGCTTGTAGTTGGCGGGAATCAGGAAACCGAGAGCCTTCCCGAGCGCGGACCCCAACTCCTCCCCGCGCCGGGTCGGTTGCCCGAGGGTCTCTCGGTTCCCAACCAGCAGGGATGGGCGCGCGATGACCAACCCCTCGAACGGCATCTGCGCCAGCGCGTACTCGAGTTCTCCCTTCACGCGGCTGTAGAAGACCTTCGAGTTGGAGTCGGCTCCCATGGCGCTCACCAAGCCCGCCTTTCTGGCGCCGGCAGCGAGCGCCGCCGCCGCCACGGCAAGGTTGGCGTCGAAGTCGACCACACGGAATGCAGCTTGACTGCCGGCGACCTTGATCGTGGTCCCCAGCGCCAAGTACACCTCGTCGGCGGGCGGGAGGGTAGGCACTGCGGCGAAATCGACGACGTGGGCCGCCAGCTTGGGATGCTGAATCGCCAGCGCTCTGCGCCCGAGGCTGTGCACCGCAACCACGGTTCGGTCGGCCAGCAGACCCTCGAGAATGTCTCTGCCCACCAGGCCTGTGGCACCTGCAATGATGACGGTTCGGCCAGTCATGCGCGGGCTCCTCGGTTTGGATTCAACCGCCGACGGGATGACCTAGACTGCTCCTTCGCAGAGGACGCCGGCGCCACAGTTGTCCCTGAGGAGGGAACATGACCGCGAAACAAAGCCCAGACCGCGCGTCCGTACATTCGATCGACCACTTCGCCCTGAATGTACCCTCACTCGCGGATGCCGAGCGGTTTTTCGAAGCCTTCGGTCTTGACGTCGTGCGGTCGAAGGACGCTCTCGATCTGCGCGCGGGCGACGGTCATCGCTGGGGCAGGGTCCTGCCGTCGACACGCAAGTCGCTGGCCTACCTGACATTCAACTGCTTCCCCGGGCAATTGCCGACCATCGAGCGGCAGGCAGTCGCCGCCGGTGCGCGATTCGAGGTTCCACGACCGGCTGACTCGGACGGGATCTGGTTCAACGACCTCGACGGCAATCTGATTCAGGTGCGAGTCGGCCCGAAGACTTCGCCGAACGAAAAGGCTGCGGTCTCCGGCATCGCGGTGCCTGCGGGTGCGCGAGGCGCCTGTGCAAATTCCGAAGTCAAGGTCGTCCGCCCGCGCCGGCTGTCGCACGTGCTGCTGTTCACGCCGAGCACCATGCGCGCCGTGGAATTCTACGAGTCTGCGCTCGGACTTCGGCTATCGGACAAGTCGGCGGACATCATCGCCTTCATGCATGCGCCGCACGGCTGCGATCACCATCTGGTCGCGTTCGTCAAGAGCTCGGCGAAAGGCTGGCACCACGCCTCATGGGATGTCGCGAACATCGACGAAGTGGGCCAGGGGTCCGCGCAGATGGCGGCGAAGGGCTTCAAGGAAGGCTGGGGTGTCGGGCGGCATGTCCTGGGATCGAACTATTTCTTCTATGTGCGGGATCCATGGGGTTCGTTTTGCGAGTACGCCGCCGGTATCGACTTCATTGCCGAGGGACCGAACTGGCAGGCGGGGGACTTCCCGCCGGAGGACTCGATCTACCAATGGGGCCCGCCGATGCCCGAATACTTCATCCACAACTCCGAAGCCTGAGCCCGCGCACTCTGCCACGCGCCGGACGGCCGGCAGCCGGCCGTCAGGCTGCATCGCGCCGGGGCAAAACCCAGTTCGGCCGCGCGAAGTGGCAGGTGTAGCCGCCGGGATACCGCTCCAGGTAGTCCTGGTGCTCCGGTTCGGCCTGCCAGAAGTCACCCGCCGGCGCGACTTCCGTCACCACCCGACCCGGCCACAGACCGGAGGCTTCGACGTCCTTGACGGTGTCGACCGCTTCGCGCCGCTGGGCTTCGGACACGTAGTAGATCGCCGAGCGGTAGGACGCGCCGCGGTCATTGCCCTGACGGTTCGGCGTGGTCGGGTCGTGGATCTGGAAGAAGAACTCGAGCAGACGCCGGTAGCTCAGCACGGCCGGATCGAAGACGATCTCGATCGCCTCGGCGTGGGTGCCGTGGTTTCGATAGCTTGCATTCGGGACGTCGCCTCCGGTGTAGCCCACCCGCGTCGACACCACGCCGGGCATCTTGCGGATCAGGTCCTGCATGCCCCAGAAACAGCCGCCAGCCAGTACCGCGCGTTCCGTTGTCATCTCAGACCTCCTCTACCTGGTTCAAATAGTCGCCATAGCCTTGGGCCTGCATGTCGTCGCGGTGGACGAAACGCAGCGAGGCCGAATTGATGCAGTAGCGCAGCCCGCCGCGATCGCGCGGACCGTCCGGGAAGACATGGCCGAGGTGGCTGTCGCCGTGGACCGAGCGAACCTCGGTGCGCACCATGCCATGGCTGACATCGCGCAGTTCATTGACATGCGCCGGCACGATCGGCTTGGTAAAACTCGGCCAGCCGCAGCCCGACTCGAATTTGTCCGACGACGCGAACAGCGGTTCACCCGACACGATGTCGACATAGATGCCCGGCTCGTGGTTGTGGAGGTACTCGCCGGTTCCAGAACGCTCGGTGCCGTTACGCTGCGTGACCTCGTACTGCTCGGCGGTGAGCTTGGCGATCGCTTCGGGGGACTTGCGGTAGACGCTCATCGATTCCGCTCCGTCGACAGGGACTTTTTGCAGGGGTTTGATGGCAAGGGATTTCGACCTCGACGACTTAGTCGCCTGGAGCGGTCAAAAATTACGCCAAGGGATCGGACCGCGTTTGCAAAGGCCTTGCGCCGGACTCCGCTATCCCGCCGCGACGATCAGATGCGCCTGAATCTTGCCGGCCACCGGGCCCTTTCCATGGCGGCTGGCGATCGCCTCTGTCGCGCGGTCCGTAGCGAGTTGAAGCAAGCTGGCATCGCGCGCCTCGATTTCGTTGCGCAGCGGCGTTCCCTGGCAATAGGCGGTGGCGGCGTCGCGTGCCGAGGGCGCGCGACTCACCTCCTCGCGCGTCTCGATGTCGATGTCGGAGAACCCCGCGCGGCTCAATTCCTCGCGGATCAGTGCGATATCGTGATAGCCGTGCGGCGTGCGGGCGAGGAATCGCGGAGGGTCGTGCGGAAACACCGCGGCGACGGCGTTGGTGACGTCGTCGGCAAAGGCGTTCTCTTCGATGCGGTCCCAGACACTGAAGACAAAGCGCCCGCCGGGCCTCAGCACGCGACGCGCCTCGGCGTAGCCGGCGACCCGGTCGGGAAAGAACATCGCGCCGAACTGGCAGCAAACGACATCGAATGAGGCATCTTCGAACGGCAGGTCGAGCGCATCCGCCTGCCGCCATTCGATACGGCTGTCGAACCCCTGCCGCGTGGCGGCATAGTCGAGCATGGGCTGGTTGAGGTCGGTCACCACGTAGCGCGCGTCGGCACCGAGTCTTGGCGCAAGCGCCCGCGCGACCACGCCGCTGCCGGCCGCCGTCTCAAGCACCGAGCCGGGCGAGGAGGCAGCGACAAGCTCCGCCAGGCCGGTGGCATAGGCTTCGAAGATCAGCGGGACCATCAGCGTGTCGTAGAACTTCGGGATCGAGCCCGCGAACACCTTGTCGCTTTCCGCCATGAGACCCCCCTTGAGAGGCCTGAACGGCGCCCTTGACCGCGCATGCCCGAGCGGGCCAGGTCTCTCCTACGAGTCCGCCGCCTGGTTGGGCGACGATGCGCTATGTTGTCCGCGCATGCCCGCCTCGTCAACGTCGTCCTGCGGTTTCCCAATCACACCTTCGGCGCGGCCTTCATGCAGCCTCGCTCCAGTTCGGACCGCAGCTGCCGGAACGAATCCATCATCGCTTTCTTCCGGTCGTCCCGGGCAGACCGCGGCCCGCTCGCATCTACACCGCCCGCACCTCGATTCGACGCGGCCGAAGCTCGGACCGCTTCGGTATCCGAAGCGTCAGGATCCCATCCTTCAGATTCGCTTCGGTCTTGTCGGGCTCCAGTTCGCCACTCAGCGTGAAGCTGCGCCGGTAGCGGGTGGAGTGCACTTCCGCGTACAGCGCTTCCATCCCCTGCTGCATCGCGATCTGAACATCACCTTCGACAGTCAGGGTGTTTTTGTCCGTCTGCACGCTCAGGCGCTCTTTCGAGACACCTGGCATGTCCAGCAGCAGCGTGATGCCGTTGGCGTCTTCGAACACATCCGCGGGCGGACGCAGCACCGGACCGGCGGTGCCCCCCGAGGCAGCCTCTTTGGCTTGCATTTCCGTCGCCGAGCGGGTGGCGATATCTTGTCCGTCGCTCATGACTCACCTCCAGACTATTGGACCTGGATCTGGCGCGGGCGCGCCGACTCATTGCGCTGCATCGTGATCTGCAGGATGCCATCGCGATACTTCGCCTCGACACGATTGGCATCGACGTCTTCCGGCAATGTAATGACTCGGCGAAACTCGCCGCCGAATCGCTCCTGCCGGTAATAGGTGGCCTTTTCCTCGACCGGCAGGCGGCGCTCGCCGGACACCACCAGCAGGTTCTGCTGAACGGATACATAAAAGCCCTTCGGATCGAGCCCGGGAGCGAACAGGTAAACGTCCACCGTTTTCGCGGTCGCGCCGACATTGGTCGGAGGGAAGGTCCCGCGTGACACCGACCGGATGCCTGCCGGAGCCGCCCAGCGGCCAAAGAGCTCGTCCATACCCTGCTCCATGCGCCTGAGCTCATCGAACAGGCTCTCGAAGTTGGTCAGACTGCCGAACATTTCCGCACCTCCTTGCAGATGAGTGGGTCCCCGTTGTAGGTGCTTGTCGCGCCGCAGCGAGAAGCATCCAGTCGCCGCGCCCGAGCTCGCCACCTCAACTTGCGGCGAGATATAGGGCCGGCGCGTGCGAGTTCAACCACCCGCGGCCCGGTGAGCGCGACCCGCTAGATCCCAAGAATTTGTGATCGAACGCTGTTCCAGCTCGAAACCCGTCATCGCGGACCCCCCTGCCGGAGCGCCTCGATGACAAGCGCGACAGCCCGGGACGATCGACGCCGGCTGGCGTAGTAGGCGTGATGACCGACGAAAGTCGGAAACCATTCCTCGAGGACCCATTGCAGCTGGCCAGCCTCGACGTAGGGCGCGGCGAGGTCCCTGGGCACATAGGCCAAACCGAAGCCTTCCAGGGCAGCGCCGAGCATCTGGTACGAGTTGTTGAAGACCAGTTGGCCGCCCACCCGCACCTCCAATTCGCGCCGCCCCTTGCGCAAGTCCCAACCCATCAACGAGTCGCGGGTGGGCAGGCGCAAAGTGATGCAGTTGTGCTGCGTCAGGTCCTGCGGGTTCTTCGGGGCGGGATGCCGATCCAGGTAAAACGGCGAGCCGACGATCGCGAGCGTGACATCCGGCGAAACGCGCACTGCGATCATGTCCTTCTCGACCTGGTCGCCAAGTCGAATGCCGATATCGAAGCGCTGAGCGACGATGTTCGTCAGTCCGTAATCGTTGATCAGCTCGACCCGGATGTCCGGATTCTGGCGCAGGAGCCCGCGAATCCTCGGCCACACGCAGGTATTCGCGGCGTAGTCGGTGGCCGTGATGCGGACCGTTCCTACGGCCCGGTCCCGAAGGTCTCCCAACGCTTCAAGGTCTGCCTGAATTTCATCGAAGCGCGGCGCGATTGCGTTGAGAAGGCGCTGCCCGGCCTCGGTGGTCGCGACACTTCGCGTTGTGCGCGTGACCAGGGCCAATCCAAGCCTGTCTTCCAATGCTTTCACGGTTCGGCTCAGCGCCGACTGCGAAAGACCAAGCCGGGCGGCGGCCCGCGTAAAGCTGCGCTCCCGGGCGACGGCCGCGAAGACGAGGAGGTCACCGAGATCTTGCGGGGTCATTTATGCGGACAGGCATAAGTGCATGCCTATTTTACCGGCTAGTCGCACACCATTCCACAACCTAAAGTGCTCGGGTCTGACGAAGTTCCGCTGGCCCGGCCATGACCCGTGCCGGCAAGGTCAAGCTCTCGTGAAGGAGAAACCATGGACAAGCCGCAAGCCGCCCGAAGCTCCTTCGGCAAGCTCGCGCCCAAGCTCGCCGAGATAAGCGACGTGGTCCTGTTCGGAGACATCTGGGAAAGACCACAGCTTTCAAAGCGGGATCGCAGCCTCGTGACGTGCGCCGCCCTCATCGCGCTCGGAAAGACCGAGCAGATGAATTTCCACATCCCGCGAGCCGTCGAGAACGGTGTTACGCGAGAAGAGCTCATCGAGCTCGTCACGCACCTCGCCTTCTACGCCGGGTGGCCCAATGCCATGTCGGCGGTGACGAAGCTGCAGGAGCTCCAGGACGCAGCGAAGCTGTGAGCGCATTTTCGCCCTTCGAGAGCGAGGAAATGGACATGGAACTGAAGCGCGCAGGAACGCAGCCTTCCCAGAAGGGTCCCGCTGAATTCTTCACCGGGGCCGTTCGCATCGATCCCCTGAACGTGCCGCCGCCCCCTGCAAGGGTCTCCTGTGCCAGCGTCACCTTCGAGCCCGGAGCGCGTTCCGCCTGGCACACGCATCCCCTGGGGCAGACGCTCGTTGTGACCGCCGGCTGCGGCTGGACGCAGTGCGAGGGTGGGCCGATCGTCGAAATACGTGCCGGCGACGTCGTGTGGTGCCCTCCGGGCCACAAGCACTGGCACGGCGCCTCTCCCACGACCTCCATGACTCACATCGCGATCCAGGAGGCGCTGGACGGCAAGAACGTCGTCTGGCTGGAGAAGGTGACCGATGAGCAGTACCTCGCCGGACCCGCCGCATCGCATCCGAAGTAGGGAGCAGGTCACCCCTCACGTCATCATCAGCCAGAGATCTTACTGACCGGGAGCACACCCACGCAGGAGGGCCCCGAGGAGATGTTGCGGTTCTCCATTTCAGAGGGGCGGAGTGCGAAT
>CAZEIW010000183.1:0-10385 GCA_964512305.1 uncultured Burkholderiaceae bacterium
CTTCGTCGCGGCCGGGCGGGCCAATCGCCCGCCTCAGGACGGATCGCTCTTCGAATTCGGCCTGCCGACGAGCACGTGATAGGCGACGGCGTCCCAGGCGTTGTGGATGCCGACGAAGAGCAGCAGCAGTACGGCGGCGCCGACGCCGAACAGGGCCTCGCGCGCATGAATGAGAGCTGCCAGTGCCGATAAGGCGAGCGCCGCGTACGCCGCGAGAGGCAGCAGCACATGAAACAGCCAGTCCTCCCAATCCGGCCGGTAGGCGGCTTGCGAGCGCATGTGCCGGACAACGACCACCGCGTACGCGGCTCCCGCCAGGCCGATGAGACCGCAAAGAACCGCGACGGGCATGATCCCGTGCCACGGAACCCGCAGAAGCGCCGCCAGCAGCAGCACGGTGCCGAAGTGGACCACGGTGGGCGTCGCGAAGGCGGCGCCGGCCGCCGCGGAGTCCGGCGGAGGCTTCTGGGCAACGAGCGTGATGACGACGAACTGCAGTCCGATCAAGGCACCCGCGGCAGAGCCGACGATGACGCAGAAGCTGTCCCACTCGGCGAGTTCCGGCATCCAGTCCCCCGTGTCCTGAGTCCTTGCTCTTCACCTGCTAAGCCGCGAGGCGCGGCAACCCCAAGGTGAACTCCACGCCGTCGGCGCAATTGCGGACGGCAATGGTGCCGCCCATCTTCGCCATGTACGTGCGCGCCACGAACAGACCCTGGCCGCGCTGACCGGCCGGCTGCGCCCCGTTGACGGAACCTGCTTCGTCCGGCGATCCGGAAGCTTCGGATACGCCGTACTCGAAGATGCGCTCGAGCATCGCCTCCGGGATGGGTGCGCCTTCATTGTGCAGCATCGCGCGCACCGACTGCGCGTCGGCCTCGACGCGCATCCGGATCGGCGTGCCGGGCGTCCGGTGCCGTTGGGCATTGCGCAGCACGTGCGTGACGACATCCTCGAGGGAGTGTTCGTCGGCGCGCACAAGGAGCGGCCGTCCATGCGGTGAATAACGGACGCCTTCGATGCCGATGTAGCCGGCATTGGCCGCGACGTCGCCGAGGAACGCGTCGAGGTCCATCGGCTGGAGCGCGAGGTGGGTGGCCTCGAACGCTTCGCTGGGCGTGGCCTGGCCATAGAGCACCCGCACCGCCTGCTGCATGCGCGCGATATAGCGCGCGCTCGGGTCGTTCCTGCCGCCATGAAGCGCCATCAGCGACTGCAACGGGGCCAGTATCTCGTGTCCGACGGCGTGCCACATGTCCTTTTCCTGCACCGCGCGGATCCGCTCGCGCTGCACGTCTTCGTTGACCCGCTGCAGCAGATCCTTCAAGCCTTGCGCCAGCACGCCGAGCTCGTCGCGCCCGCCCAGGTCCGAGAGGTCGAGGCCGGACAGTGGCACCCCGTCCTGTGCGCCGCGCACCCCGGTGGAGACCGCGGCCGCGCGCGCCGTGAGCAGCGTGACGCGGCGGATCACCAGCAGTTCCAGCGCGACCCAGACGGCGCCGATGGCGAGCAGCATGGTGCCGACCGTCCACGCGAGCCGGGTGGTGACCGCGGCCAGGGCCCTGTTGACCGAGCGCATGTCGCCCGCCATGTCGAGCTCGAAGCGCCCGAGCGAGGTGTCGATCAGTGCGTGCTCCCGCGGCGGCGAATCGAATCCCTGCGCCGGCAGTTCATCGATCAGCCGGGCCACCCAGGGCGCGACCCGCTCGTCGCCGGCATCGGCTCCGTCGAGCGTGAACAGCGGCGCGCTGGCGCCGGCGCGGCGCACCGTCAGGCGCTCGCCCGGGTGAAGCATGTCACGCAGTTCCGACAGCGAGAACGGCATCGTCGCGCCGGGGGCATCGCTGTCGAAGACGGGCGCCCCGTCTTCCGGCGCGAGCAGCCGCAGGCGCACCGCCATGCGATCGAGGTCCCGCGGCGGCCACCGGGCATCGCGCGCGCCGAGCGCGTCCTGGAACACCGCGACCGGAAGGCGGATCGAAACGAAAGTCCGGCGCGCGCAGCCCGGCACTTCCTCGGCCAGGTTGATGCAGCGGCCCTCCTGCCAGAGCCAGCCGCGGAAATCGCGCAGCGGGCGCACGCCCCTGGCAAGCGGCGCGTCTCCCGCGTACCCGGTGAGCCTGCCGCGACCGTCGCGGCTTCGCTCGTAGGGCGCGATCCAGCGGCTGAGCGAACCCCGGTAGTCCACGTCCACGAGCGCGCGGTGCACGTCGGTCAGCTCGAGACTGCCGCTTTCGTGCGCGACGAGCTCGCCCGCGGCGAAACCCGCGACCAGGTAAACGAAGCCGCCCGCGTACGGATTGGCGCCCACGGCGGCGCAGAAGGTCGCGCCGTCGGGATACTGCAGCCCGCATCCGGCCATCTCCACCGCCTGCCGTGCCTTGTTGCGGTCGTCGAAATCCAGCGCGCCAAAGGGCAGGACGAGGGGATGCACCGGCTGCGCCGGCCGGTCATAGGCCAGCGGATTGAGCAGCGCGAGCTGCCCCGTGGGGTGGCGCAGGCGGGCGGCGATCTGCGACCCGGTCTTCTTCAGCGCTTCGGCGTAGACGCGGCGGCCGCGTTCCTTCTCGTCTAGCATCACGGAAAGCGCGAGGCCCAGCGTGGCGATCACGAGCAGCAGGAAGCCGCCGCGAAAGAGGATGCGCAGGCGCAGCGGCACCCGCCCCGGCAGGCGCCACGGCCTCATGGCGGCGGCTTCGCCCAGCGAAAGCCGCGCATCGGCACGTTCTCGATCCCGTCGAACGCCGGGTCGATCTCGCGAAACGCCTCGCGAATGGTGGCGACGTGCTTGCGCACGTTGTCGCGGTTGCGCCCGCTCTTGATCACGCGGTAGAGCTCCTCGTAGCCGACCACCTCGCCGCGCCTGGCATCGAGCGCGGCCAGGATCCGCTGCGCCGTGAGCGGGAGATTCACCCGCTGGCCGCGCCACAGGGGCGCGCCCTGCCGGAGGGGGTCGAGCGAGAGCTCGCTTGCGCCCCGCGAGGCCGTCGCCTGCGCTGCGCCTTTGCGCAGGACTTCGAGGAAGGTCTCGACGAAGTCGGCCCGCTCGAACGTCGTCTTCTGCAGGTAGTCCCAGGCGTCGAGCGCCTTCATGATGCTGCGGTAGATGGCCGCCGGCATCGCCGAGACCACCAGCACCGGCGTGCCGCCGCGCTTGTTGATCGCGTTGATGATGGCCACGCCCGCGTTGCGTTCGCGGCCCAGTTCGATGTCGAGCACCACGGCGTCGTAGCGCTCGCGCGCGACGGCGCGCTCGGCATCGTCGCGTCCGAACCACTGGTGGACCCGGATGCCGGGACGCGCCGCCTCGATCCAGCCTTTGAGCTGATCGCTGGTCGGTACGTCGTCCTCGATGACGGCGACGGTCGGCATGCCGGCAATTATCCCTCGCACGCCTGTCGCCCGGCCGGAAGGTTTCTTCCCCGCGCGGAGGAGACTCGCCCGCCGCCCGTCTTTTCCGTTCCGGTCGTCGTGCGAAGAATGGGAAGCCTATTCCACCCGACCCCAGGACCGCCACATGAAATCGATCTTCGAGAAAGTGAAGCCGCGTCTGACCAGGGCAGCGACGCTCGGCGCGGCAGGTGCGGCCGGCGCCGCGGCCCGCCTCTCGCGCGCCGGCCGCCCGGCGCTCTTTCTGGGCGCGGCTGCGCTGGCCGCCTGGGCGGCGTACAAGGTCCCGCTGCTGGTCACGGTCGAGCCGGGGGAGGTCGCGGTTCGCTCCAACGATCTGACCGGCAACAGCACGCTGCTGGGCGAGGGGCCGGCGTTCAGGCTGCCTCTGCTGCACGACGTGCGGCGCTTCTCGCTGCGCGACCAGGTGTTGCGCCCGGCCGAAGGACGGCTTGCCGCCGGGGCCTCGCCGTATCAGTCGGTCGAGGGGCTCTCGCTGGGCGTCGATGTCGTGGTCCGCTACGCGGTCGACCCCGGCGAGGTGACGCGGATCGCCCGCAATCTGCCGCCGGATCTGGGCGCCGACGTGGTGGCACCTCAGCTTCATGGCATCACCTATCGGACCTTCGCGCGCTACACCGTGCGCGAGATCTTCTCGACCAAGCGCGAAGAGATCCAGCAGAGCATCGACGGCGAATTGCGTCCCCGGCTCGCCGCCGACGGCATCGTGCTGAAGTCGGTGCAGATCGGCAACGTCGATCTGCCCGCCGACTATCGCCACGGCATGGAGCAGCTGCTGACCGAGGAGCTCCAAGCCGAGAAGATGCGCTACACGCTGGAGTTGAAGGAGAAGCAGGTCAGGCAGACGGCGCTCGAGGCCAAGGCGGACAAGGTTCGGCGCGAAACCGCAGCCGACGCCGCGGCGCGCGAGCAGATCATCGCGGCCAGGGCGCAGGAGGAGGCGATGAAACACGTGCTGCCGTTCAAGCAGAAGCAGATCGAGCAGCGCCGCCTGGAAGCGGAGGCCGAGAAGGCCTCGCGCGTCAAGCTGGCCGAAGCCGGCGCGCAGGCGCGCAGGATCGAGGCCGAAGGCGAGGCGGATTCCCGCGAGAAGCTGGCCGACGCCGAGGCCTATCGACTCGACAAGCTGGGCAGGGTCAACGCGGACCAGATGGCGCGCGAGGGCGAGTTGCTCGCGCGGCACCCGCTTCTGATCCAGAAGACGATCGCGGACAAGCTCTCCGACAAGGTGCGCGTGATCATCGCGCCCGCCGGAACCGATGGCCGCTTCATCGGCTCCGGACTGGTCGGCGATGCTCCGCAAGGGCAGGGCACCGTCGCTGCCGCCGCCATCGGAGCGCAGTGATGGCCGCCGCTGCCGCCGCTGTCGCCATGACGGTGCTCGCCATCGTCGCACAGGACCACGTCGCGCTGCGCGCCTCGCCCGGCACGGGAGCCGCCGTCCACGCGCAATTGTGGCAGGGCGAGCTGCTCGAGGTCCGGGACAGGCACCTCGGTCAGCTGCAGGTATACGACCATCGCCTCGAGCGCGCCGGCTACATCCGCGAAAGCGAGGCGCGAGTCGTCGGTTCGACCGAGGCCGACGCGCCCCAACTGCTCGCCGTGCTGCGATTCGTGCGCGACACGCCCGGCGCGGAATCGCTGGGCGTCGCCTATGCGGCCGCCTACCTGAAGGCCGCGCCCGCGGCCAGCATCACCGCCGAAGCCTTCGACGCGCTCGGGGTCATGGCCGAGCGGCTTGCCCGCGGCGCCACGATTCGCCAGGGCAAGGTTGACGCCGTCTCGGCGCACATGGACGTGGCCGCGGAGTACGGGGTGAAGTTCATGAGCTACGCCGGCGACGGCGCCACCGGCCGCGGCGACCGGGTGCAGCTGTGCTACGACGGCGACGCATTCCGCCACGTGCTGGCGATGGAGGGCGCCAAGGCGACGGTCGATCAGCGCGCCCGCGCGGTCCTCGCCCTGACCCGGCACGAGTGTGTCGATCCGGGCCTTTCGCCGCTTGCGCGCAAGGCCGCGAACGAGCAGCGCGCGGTGCTGCTCGACCGCATCGATGCGGCCGCGACCGCGCAGCTCGAGGAGCCGCTGCGCAACCGCCTGCACCTGCGCCGGGCGGGCGTGTGGGCGACGATCGCCTTCGACAAGTCGCGCTTCCAGGAGGCCCCGCAGCCGGCCGCACAGCGGGCGCTGGACGAGTTCGCGGCGGTCGACAAGGCGGAGCTGGAAGACGAGGATGCGGCCGACTACGCGGAAGCGGCCATACGCGTCGGCGCCGTGCGGTGGGGCGCGGCAACCGCCGTGGCGGGCCCGGTGAGGCTGCAGGTGCAACTGCAGCCGAACGGTCCGGGGCAGACCTGCGTTCGCCTTTTCGACGCCTGGGCGAAGAACCCGGCCACGCTCGCGCAGCGTTGCACCTATGGCACCGTGTGGGCCGCTTCCGCCAAGTCCGCCTCCGACGGGCGGGCGCTCGCGCTCACCGTGCAGCCGCTCGATGGGTGGAGCGAACTTTGGGTCTGGCACCAGGAGTCCGACGGCTGGAAGGTCGACGTGCTCGTCCCGGAGAACGGCGGCCCCGGCCTGGGCTACGTGGAGTGGGCGGGATGGTCGCCCGCTTCGCGCGGCAGGCTGCTCGTGGTGCGGGAAGCGAAGTCCGACGGCCGCGTCATGCGCCGCTTCGAGGTGCTGCGGACCGACACGCTCGCGGCGGAGAAATCGGCCGGCGAGCCGCGGCAGCTGGCCGCGTTCGGGATGTGGGCTGACGCCGGCTGGAAGCAGGAGACGCTCAGCCTGCGATGAGTGCGGGAAACAAGCGGAGCCGTCCGCCGCCCCTTGCCGAGGCGACCGGTTCCGCGGATTTGCCACCTCCGGGAATTTGGCTTACAACGCCGTGGCGCGCCATCCCGGTGGCGCATGGATCGCCGGGATCGTCGGAGCCGTGCGGAGAACCCAGCGAGCAGCCGATGGCATGGGTTGATGTGCCGAAGCCGCCCTTGATCCTCATCGTCGACGATGAGGACTACAACGTGCTGTTGCTCGAAACGCTGCTGGGCGAACAGGGGTACGCGACGGTGTCCGCGCATGGCGGGGACGAAGCTCTCGAGCTTGCCACGGACAGGCGGCCGGACCTGATCCTGATGGATGCGATGATGCCCGGTCTCGACGGTTTCCAGACCGTCGCCCGCTTGAAGCACGATGCGCGCACGCAGCCGGTTCCGGTGATCATGGTCACCGCGCTCGACGACCGGGCTTCGAAGCTGCGCGCGCTCGACGCCGGCGCCGAGGAGTTCCTGGCCAAGCCGGTCGACGCCGCCGACCTCTCGGTGCGCGTGCGCAACCTGCTGCGGTTGAAGGACTACGGCGACTTCCTGCTCAATCACAACCGGATCCTCGAGGAGCAGGTGCGTGAACGCACCACGCAGCTCGAAAGCGCCTATCGCGATACCGTCCTGACGCTGGTGAGCGCGGCCGAGGGGAAGGACGACGAGACCGGGCGCCACATCCGCCGCATCGGCGCCTACTGCCGCGTGCTTGCCTCCGGCATGGACATGCCGGCCGAGTTCGTCGACGTGATCTATCAGGCCAGCCCGATGCACGACATCGGCAAGATCGGGATTCCGGACAGCATCCTCTTCAAGCCCGGCCGGCTGACGGACGACGAATGGATCGTGATGCGGACGCACTGCAGGATCGGCGCCCGCATCCTCTCGCACGGCAACTCGCCTTACACCAGGATGGGCGCCGAGATCGCCCTCAATCATCACGAGCGCTGGGATGGCACCGGCTACCCGAGCGGCCGCAAGGCCGAGGAAATCCCGGTTTCGGCGCGGACGATGCAGATCTGCGACGTCTACGATGCGCTGCGCAGCGCTCGCCCCTACAAGCCGCCGCTGGACCATGCGGCAGCCGTGACGATCATCGCCGAAGGCGACGAGCGCAGCCATCCGGGCCATTTCGATCCGGCGGTGCTCGCCTGCTTCCTGAAGCTCGCCGACCGCTTCGCCGCGATCTACGACGAAGAGGCGCAGGCGTGAGCGGACCGTACTCGCATCGGCCGAGCGCATCGGCCGCGCGCTGACGCCGCAGGGCCGACCGGCAGCCGGCGACCCCGGCGGCCGGCACCGCCGGCCGGAAACGGTCGCCGCCCGCTGCAATCCGTCGAGACCGGGCGGAGCTCATCGCATCGCACGGACCCCAGCGCCGCGATCGGGCACATTCGTTCCCGTCTCGCAGGCCTGATTTCATTCCCGGGCCAGACCATCGGCACAACGGCGAACCGGCTGACGAGCTTCTCACTTTGGCAGACTACTTTCATGGAGGATCTCATGAAGAACTTTCGAGTCGCACTGCTGTCGTCGGCGATCGCCCTGGCGTGCATCCAGGCTGCCAGCGCCGACGAAGGCTGGAACTTCGGTCCGGTTCCGTCCGGATCGCAGGTTGTCCAGCCGTCCGTCGATCCCGCGTGGGGCGACATTGGCTCGTCGGCGGCGCCCGAGAAGGCGGCGCCGCGCAGGACGCGCGCCGAGGTGATCGTCGAGCTGGCCGCGGCGCGGAAGTCCGGCGACATCGCGCGGGGCGAGGCAGGCGCAACGCCGCGCGAGATGAATCCCTCGCTCTACGCCCCGTCGTATTCTGGCCAGATCGCGGCGTCCCGCGCGCGAACCACGGCACAATGATGGATGCACGCCGGCGGAGTCCTGCGCTTCGCAACGACCCGACCGGCGTGCCCATCCGGCACACGAACTGGTTGGCGCTCGGGCCGCCCGGACTCCGCCCGTGGATGGCGGGTTCCCGGCGCACCGTACCATTTCGACTATCAGCGAGGTTTGCCTTCATGACCGATGATCCGGCGTTCACCGAACCCGATGCGCGCGTGCATACCCGGGAGAGCTTCGAATTCCTGGCGAACGGCGCGATCGACGAAGTCTTTCCGCTGTTCGGTGCGCATGGGGAGCGCGCCTGGGCGCCGGGATGGGATCCGCGCTTCGTCTGGCCCGTCCGCGCGGTGGACCGGCCGGGGATGGTCTTTCACATCGCTCACGGCGACCGATCGGCAATCTGGGTCAACACCTCGTTCGATCGGGACGCGCGACGAGTGCAGTACGTGAGCCTGCTTCCGGACACGGTCGCCACAGTCGTCACGCTCGCGCTGACGGCGGAACAAGGGGCGACCCGCGTGTCGGTTCTTTACGAGCGGACGGCGCTCTCCCAGCCCGCCGACGCACTGGTGCACGAGATGGGCGAGCGCGACCGGGTCGCAGGACCCGAGTGGGCGGCGCAAATCAATCGTTACCTTGCGTCGGTCGCGCATTCCGGCGCCAGAGGCGCAGGGGCGGCGTGAATCGCGCACGGTGCGTGCCGCTGCGAGCCGGCACGGGGCGATGTGAGACGAAGGAACGGATCAGGGAAGCGGCATGCGCTCGAATCAGGTGACGTACGAGACCGAGCACGCGGTGTGCACCATCACGCTGAACCGCCCGGACAAGCGCAACGCGGTCGATGGCCCGATGGCCGCCGGGCTGCGCGCCGCCTTCGAGCGGTTCGAGGCGGACGCCTCACAGCGCGTGGCCGTGCTGACCGGCGCCGGCGGCCATTTCTGTGCCGGCGCCGACCTCGCGGCCATCGGCGACCCGGATCGGCGTAACGAGCTCGAACCCTCGGGCGGCGGCAGTGGACCCATGGGGCCGACGCGCATGGCTCTGACCAAACCGCTGATTGCCGCGGTCAACGGCTACGCAGTGGCCGGCGGGCTGGAGCTCGCTTTGCTGGCCGATTTGAGAGTCGCCGACGAGGATGCTGTCTTTGGAGTGTTCTGCCGCCGCTGGGGTGTTCCGCTGATCGACGGCGGTACCGTACGCCTGCCGCGCATCGTCGGGATGGGCCGCGCGCTCGACCTCATTCTGACCGGGCGCCCCGTGCCGGCGGGCGAGGCGCTCGCCATGGGCCTGGTGAACCGGATCACGCCGCATGGCGGCTCACTGGCAGCCGCCCAGGAGCTCGCGCGGCAGCTGGCCGCGTTTCCCCAGCAATGCATGCTCGCCGACCGCCGCTCGGCCTATGAGCAGTGGAACCTCCCGTTCGACGTCGCACTGAAGCAAGAGGGCGCCCGTGGCGTGCCCGTCGTGCTCGCCGAAGGTGAAGCCGGCGCCGCCCGCTTCGTCGGCGGCGAGGGGCGTCACGGCGGATTCGAGGCCTGACCCGCCGCTTCGCAGGGCTTGCCGAAATACCCGCTCGCAGCCGGCCGCAGCAGCGCTCCCAGCGCCTCCGGGCCGCCGCCTGCGAACAGGACACGCGGGTTCGAGCCCGGCTTGAGGAAGAGGGCTCCCGAGAGCGGCACGCGGGTGCCGAGCTCGAAGGTCTGCTCGCCCTCCCGCGAACGAACCACGACGCGATCCGCAAGGACCACCCGGTAGGAGGCGTAGCCCTCGCCGAGGCAGGTCCTGATGCCCGCAATGGCCGAGCTCACGGCGTCCTGTGCCGCAGACCCGTCCTGGCCGCGCGAGTCCCGCATGGCGGGCGGCAGGAATCCGATCACGGCGGCCCTGTCCGCCTCGACGCGGACAGTGACCGCTTCAGTCGTGTCCGGCTGCGACGGGCCGCACGAGGACGCGAGCGGCAGCAGCGAGGCCAGGAGAAGATCCGCGGTGACGTTCCTCATTCCGGGCCTCCGCGGCGACCCATCGTCGCATCGGGCCGCTCCCCGCCGTCCGTCCGTCTCAGAGACGTTCGAACACCGCCGCGATGCCCTGGCCGCCGCCGATGCACATCGTCACCAGCGCGTAGCGGCCGTGGATGCGCTGCAACTCGTAGATCGCCTTGGTGGCGAGGAACGCGCCCGAGCATCCGATCGGATGGCCGAGCGCGATCGCGCCGCCGTTCGGGTTGGTCTTCTTCATGTCGAGCTCCAGGCCGCGCGCCACCGCGATCGCCTGCGCCGCGAAGGCTTCGTTGCTCTCGATCACGTCCATCTGCCCGAG
>CAZEIW010000184.1:0-21336 GCA_964512305.1 uncultured Burkholderiaceae bacterium
ACGATGTTGCGGAGGACGGCAATAGCGCTGTCATGGCCGGGCTTGTCCCGGCCATCCACGTCGGTGCGCACTGCAAGCGTTCGCGGTTCGACGCGGCGGATCTGCCCGAACTTGCGCTCGCGCTGACGCGGGTGGCGTGAAGGGCTAGCGGTGCCGGTGCCGCCCCCGATCCCAGTCCCAATCCCACCAGATCCACGGCTGCGGCCCCCACCACCAGGGGCCGTAGTCCATCTCCCACTGCAGCTGCGCCCGGCGCGCGGCCTCGAGTTGCGCGTCGCGCGCGCGAGCGGCGTTCTGTTCGGCCATCACCTGCGCGTTGAGCTGCTCGAGGCGGGCGCGCTGATCCGGCGTGAGCTCGGGGGTTGCGGCCGCGAGCTGCGCCGGGCTCAGGCGCTCGATGTGATTGCCGTCGGGCAGAGGGCCGGCGCAGCCGGCCAGCGCGAACGCCGCGGCCAGCACGAATAGCCTCCTGCCGCTTCGTCGGCGGCACACGGACCATGAACCGCGTGCCAGCAAGAATGACGCCCGAGGGTTCATCCGCCGCGACGCTCGCTCAATGCCGCAACCCGCCTGCATCGGCCGCGCTTGTCGAACCGGTCGCGAAAAGATGGCTGACATCGACCGCATCGAAGGCCTGGGTCGCATTGCAGAAATCGCAGGTGACGCTGACGGAGCCGAGTTCGGCGACGATCGAGTCGACCTCGGGGCGCCCCAGGGACAGCAGCATGCGCCCGATCCGCTCGCGCGAGCAACGGCACGTAAAGCGCGGCGTCAGCGGAACGTATTGCTCGAGACGCTCCTGCCAGAACAGCCTGCGGGTCAGCACCTCGGGCGCAGTCGCCAGAAGCTCCGCCGGCGACAGCGTCTCGGCCAGCGCGGTCGTGCGCGGCCAGGCATCCTGGTCGAGCGCCTCGACCGGCACGCCGGCGCGGCCGCTCTCCGGCAGCCGTTGCAGCAGCACGCCCGCGGCGGCGCTGTCGTCGGCGGCCAGCCAGAGCCGCGAATCGAGCTGCTCGGACTGGCGCATGTAGGCTTCGAGCGCCTGCGCCACCGAGTCGCCCTCGAGCGGCACGATTCCCTGGTAGGGTTGCTGGCCGGGCTGGCGCCTTTGCGGGTCGAGCGTGATCGCGCAACGCCCGCGCCCGTGCGCGTTGACCAGGGCGCGCCAGCCTGCGTCGGCGTCGATGAACGCGCCCGGTGCGAGCTTGGCGGTGGCGCGCAGCGCAAGGTCGGGCTGGCACTCGACGACCAGCAGCTTGACCGGTCCGTCGCCGTGGATCTGCAGGATCAGGGAGCCGGCGAACTTGATCGTCGACGCGAGCAGCGCCGCGGCGGCGGTCATCTCGCCCAGGAGCCTGAGCACCGGCTCGGGATATCGATGCAGCGCGGTCATCTGCTGCCAGGAGTGGCGCAGACGGACCACCTCGCCGCGAACCGGCGCCTGGTGGAACAGGAACTTCAGCAGCTTGTCGGGCACCGTCTCTTCATCAGGGTTCGGGCACGTTCAGGCCAGACGCTTGAGCGCGGTCCGGTAATACGCGCCCCGCCGCACGTACGACTCGGCGTTTTCGGTCAGCAGCGCCAAGTCTTGCGGCCGCAGCTCGCGCACGACGCGGGCCGGACTGCCGAGCACGACGCTGTTGTCCGGTATGTGCTTGCGTTCCGCGACCAGGCTCGCCGCGCCGATCAGGCACTGGCGCCCGATCACCGCCTGATTGAGCACCACCGCCTGGACGCCGATGAGGCACCCGTCGCCGACCGTGCAGCCGTGCAGAACCGCCTGGTGGGCGACGCTGACGCGCGCGCCGACCGTCACCGGGTCGCCGGGGTCGGTGTGCAGCACGCAGCACTCCTGGATATTGGTCTCGTCGCCGACGACGATCGGTTCGTTGTCGCCGCGCAGCGTCGCGTGCGCCCACACGCTGACGCCCTTGCCGAGTGTCACCGCGCCGATCACGACCGCGCTCTCGTGAACGAACGCGCTCGGGTCGATCTGCGGAACCCGATCGCCGAGTTGGTAGATCGCCATCCTGCGGGGTTTCGGTCCGACCGATTCGGGCCGGGTGCACCCGATTCTATCCGGATGCCGAATCGCACCCGAAAAACCGACGCCAGACGCCGCTCGTCGCGCGAAGCCGTCGGGAATGTGACGAGGGCGCAACATTCAAGGCCGGCAGAAGACACCGGGGGCCCGACGAACGGCCACGATGGAAGGTGCGTAGTGGAAAGGCGTGATCGTCGCAACTCGCGTGACCCGCTAAATTGGGAAGCGTTCCGCATTAACCTTGGTTAAGCGCCTTTCCTGGCAGGTGAATGAGTCCAATCCCATTCTTTCGTAATCAGGTCCGTGGCCTGCTCAAAATCCGGCGCGACCGGAAGCTGCCGCGCCGCGGTCCGAAGCCCCATATCGGCGCCTGCGTGATCTGTGGCGAGGTTCGTATGACGGTGCAGGCCGGGCTCAGCGACGAACTCTGGCAGTGGCTGCTGGAGCGCAACTGGCGCGAGCTGATCTATCGTCCCGACCGGCGCCGCTACCGCGAAATCCCGGCGCGGTGGGTCACGCTGCTCTACGACGCGGATCTGGCACAGCGCGAGCGGGCGCTCGCGGCCGGCGTTGCCAAGGCGGCCTGGAAGCCGATCCTGGGCGACCCGGAAGCGATGCCGACGTACGTCGTCCGCGAATAGCCGGCCTGCGCCGGAGCTCAGCGCGCAACTGGCGCGGCGCGTGCCCGGTCGATCTCACGCTCGCGCAAGACGCGGCGCTGAACCTTCCCGGTCGTGGTCATCGGCAGCGCGTCGATGAACTCGATTTCCTTGGGGTACTCGTAGGGCGCCAGGCGTTCGCGCACGTGGCACTGAAGCTCTTCGACGAGCTTCGGCGTTCCCGGTTCGCCGTCGGCCAGCACGACATACGCCTTGACCACGGCGCCGCGCTCGGCATCCGGCTTCGGTACCACGGCAACCTGGGCGACCGCCCTGTGCGAAAGCAGGCAGTTCTCGATTTCGCCCGGCCCGATCCGGTAGCCGGCCGATTTGAACATGTCGTCCGCACGGCCCTGGTAGCGCAGGTAGCCGAGCTCGTCGCGCGAAGCGAGGTCGCCCGTGCGGCACCAGTCGCCGGTGAACTTCTGCGCGGTCGCAGCCGGGTTGTTCCAGTAGCCGAGGAAGAGCACCGGGTCGGGGTGGCCGTGGATGTCGCGGCGATGCATGGCGACCTCGCCCGTCTCGCCCGGAGCCGTCTCCCGCCCGTCGTCATCGATCACCGCGATCCGGTGGCCGGGGTACGGACGCCCCATCCAGCCAGGGCGCGCCGGCCACAGGCGGTGCGAGTTGCCGACGATGTAGTTGAGCTCGGTCTGACCGAACATCTCGTTGACGGTCACGCCGAGCCGCTCTCGCGCCCACTCGAACACCGTGGCGCCGACCGCCTCGCCCGCGCTCATCACCGAGCGCAGCCGCAGCTTGTACCGGCTGCGCGGCTCCGCGACCTGCTTCATCAACATCTTGAGGGCGGTAGGAAAAAGGAAGCTGCAGCTGACGCCGTAGCGCTGCATCAGATCGAGCGCCGCTTCGGGGTCGAAGCGGCCCCGATAGGCCACGATCGGAAAGCCGAAGTACAGAGTCGGCAGCAGCGCGTCCATCAGCCCGCCGGTCCAGGCCCAATCGGCGGGCGACCAGAACACGTCGCCCGGCTGGGGAAACCAGTTCTGCGAGGCGACGAACCCGGGCAGGTTGCCGAGCATGGCCGAATGCGGCACCAGCGCCCCCTTCGGTGGGCCCGTGGTGCCGCTCGTGTAGATCAGCAGGGCCGGATCGGTGGCCAGCGTGTCGGCGGGCTCGTAGGTGTCCGACGCCTGCGCGAGCGCCGTCTGCCAGTCGTGCGCGGCCGGTGCGGCCGCGCCCACGCTCAGGACGTGCGCAAGTCCGGGCAGCCGGCCGCGCAGCGCCTCGAGCGATTCGGCAACGCCGGCCTCGACGATCGCGGCGACCGCACCGCTGTCGCGCAGCCGGTACTCGAGCGCCTCGGGGCCGAACAGGATCGACAGGGGAACCGCGATCGCCCCCATCTGATAGAGGGCAAGATGGGCGATCGGCGTCTGCGCGCATTGCGGCAGCACGATCGCGACCCGGTCGCCGCGCGCGACGCCGAGCGCAGCCAGCGCGTTGCTGAGGCGGTTCGCGTCGCCCTGCAGCGCCGAATAGGTGACCACCGTCGTCCTGCCGCCGGCGTCCTCGGCGTAGATCGCGATCCGCGACCGCTCGTTGGCCCAGCGCCGGCCGCAAACCTCCGCGATGTTGAATCGCGCCGGCACCGACCACTGGAAGCTGTCGTACAGTTCGCGGTAGCGGTCTCGCATGGCCCGGCTTGCCGGTGGCGCGGCGCCGCACCTGGCGCCGCCTTGTTATCGTCGCGCCGTATCTTCGCCGAGGCACGCCTGCCACGCAACCGCGCATGACTTCCGAATCCAAGCCGAGCCGATCGCGCCACGTCCCGATCCGTGGCCTTCAGTATCACCTGCGCGAATGGGGACGCCCCGGCGCGCGCCGCCTCGTGATGCTGCACGGGTGGATGGACGTGTCGGCGTCGTTCCAGTTCCTGGTCGACGCGCTCGCGGGCGAGTGGCATGTGATCGCCCCCGACTGGCGGGGCTATGGCGAGACCGCGACGGGAGCGGACAGCTACTGGTTTCCGGACTACCTGGCCGACCTCGACCTGCTGCTCGATCACGCAAGCCCCGACGAGCCGGCGCTGCTGGTCGGCCACAGCATGGGCGGCAACGTGGCGCTGCTCTATGCCGGTGTGCGTCCCGCGCGCGTGCGTGCCGTGGTCAACCTCGAGGGGCTGGGCTTGCGCGATGCCGCGCCCGAAGAGGCGCCGCAGCGGTACGCGCAGTGGATCGATCAGCTGCGCAAGGGTCCACGCCTGCGCGACTACGCGTCGCTGGCCGATGTCGCCACGCGGCTGCAGCAGAACAACGCGCGGCTGCCGCGCGCGCGCGCCGAGTTCCTGGCGCGCTACTGGTCGGAGCCGGCCGAAGACGGCCGCTATCGGCTGGCGGCCGATCCGGCGCACCTGCTCGTCAACCCCGTCCTTTATCGCTGGGCCGAGGTGCAGGCGTGCTGGGCGCGCGTCGAGTGCGCCGTGCTATGGGTGCAGGCCCAATACGGGCTCGGGCACGGCGACGCGGCTCGGTGCGCCGAGGTCGAGCGGCGCCGCGGCGTTCTGCCGCACGCGGTGCATGCGGTCGTGCCGGACGCCGGACACATGCTGCATCACGACCAGCCCGAGGCGCTCGCGCGCCTGATCGAGGAGTTCGTCGCGCACGCGACCCGCGCGGACCACCCGCCGCGCTGATTCGATCAGTGCAGGGTCGGCTCGGCGTCGTCGTCGTAGGCGGAGCCGGAAAGCCACAGCGGCCTGCGTTCCCCGTCGCGGTCGAGTTCGCGCATGCGCCGCTCCAGGTCGTACAGGTCGGTCGATTGCGCCAGATAGGCTTCCGCGCGCTCCTGCGCGCGACGTTCGGAACGCTCGCCCAGTTTCTTCAGCAGGTCCAACAAGCGATTCATGACAGTCCTTTCGTACTGCAGTGCAGCATATTGCAACGCAACATTAGCACGGAAGGCGCGTTCCCGAAGTTGTGGAAAGTCAAGCGAAAGCCTGCCAAAGCGGAGCAACCTTATCACAAACATGGATATGGCTTAGGGACGGAGTCCGGACGCTCGGTTACAGTGCGCGGTCTCGTTTGAAGCCTGCGGGACGATGGCCCAGCTCTTCTCGATCCATCCGGACAATCCGCAATTGCGACTGCTGCGCCAGGCCGCGCAGATCGTCGCCGCCGGCGGCGTCGCGGCGATCCCGACCGATTCCAGCTATGCGTTCGCATGCCGCCCCGGCGACAAGGCGGCCGTGGACCGGATCCGCCGGGTGCGCCAGATCGACGAGCGCCACCACCTGACGCTGCTGTGCCGCGACCTGTCCGAGATCTCGATCTACGCCCGCGTCGACAACGCGACCTACCGGTTGTTGCGGCTGGCCACGCCGGGCCCGTACACCTTCATCCTCGAGGCGACGCGGGAGGTGCCGCGCCGGCTGTCGCATCCGTCGCGCAAGACGATCGGGATTCGCGTGCCGGCGCACCTGGTCGCGCTCGGGCTGCTGGAACAGCTTGGTCACCCCTTGATCGGCTCGACGCTGCAGCTGCCCGGCGACCCGCTCCCGCTCAACGACGCGGCGGCGATCCGCGCGCGCCTCGAGCATGAACTGGAGCTGGTGATCGACTCGGGCAACTGCGGCCTGCAGCCCACCACGATCATCGATCTGAGCGCCCGCGAGGCGCAGGTGATGCGGCGCGGACTCGGACCGCTCGAGCCGCTCGGGCTTGCCTGACGGCGGGCGCCGCGGCCGCACTGCTAGACTGCCGGTTCCCCGAATGAAGAAGAAGGAAACCGGTCGCCGGAATGGTGGCGGCCGCAGCACAACCCATGTTCGCCGATCGCGTCCTTTCCGGCATGCGCCCGACCGGGTCCATGCATATCGGGCACTATCACGGCGCCTTGAAGAACTGGGTGCGCCTGCAGGACGAGCACCCGTGCTTCTTCTTCGTCGCCGACTGGCACGCGCTGACGACCCACTACGAATCTCCCGAGGTGCTCGAGGCCAGCACCTGGGACATGCTGATCGACTGGTTCGCCGCTGGCATCGACCCGGGCAAGGCCACCGTGTTCATCCAGTCGCGGGTGCCGGAACACGCGGAGCTCTTCCTGTTGCTCGCGATGTCGACCCCGCTGGGGTGGCTCGAGCGCGTGCCGACCTACAAGGACCAGATCGAGCGGCTGCGCGACCGTGACCTTTCGACCTACGGCTTTCTCGGCTATCCGCTGATGCAGGCGGCCGACATCCTGATCTACCGCTCCAACCTGGTTCCGGTGGGCGAGGACCAGGTGCCGCACATCGAGATGACGCGCGAGATCGCGCGCCGCTTCAATTACCTGTTCGGGCGCGAGCCCGGGTTCGAGGAAAAGGCGCTCGCGGCCGTGAAGAAGCTCGGCGCGCGCCGCAGCAAGCTGTACCTGGAGCTGCGCTCGCGCTACCAGGAGCAGGGCGACGAGGCGGCGCTCGAGCAGGGGCGCGCGCTGCTGGCGGAGTCGCAGAGCGTCTCGCACGGCGATCGCGAGCGCCTGTTCGGCTACCTCGAGGGCGCGCGCCGGGTGATCCTGGTCGAGCCCGACGCGGTGCTGACGGCTTCGCCGAGGCTGCCCGGCGTCGACGGCCAGAAGATGTCCAAGAGCTATGGCAACGACGTCTCCATGCGCGAGGAGCCCAAGGTCCTGACCGAGAAGATCCGGCGCATGATGACCGATCCGGCGCGCGTCCGCCGCTCCGATCCCGGCGAGCCGGAGCGCTGCCCGGTGTGGCAGCTGCACCAGGTGTACTCGAGCGAGGAGACGCGCGCCTGGGTGCAGAAAGGCTGCCGCAGCGCCGGCATCGGCTGCCTCGATTGCAAGCAGCCCGTGATCGAGGCGATGCTGGCCGAGCAGGAGCCCTGGCGCCAGCGCGCGCAGCCGTATCTGGAAGACCCGTCGCTGCTGCGGTCGATCGTGGCCGACGGCTGCGACCGCGCGCGGGCAGTCGCGCAGGAGACCATGCGCGACGTTCGCGACGCGATGGGGCTCAACTACACCTAGTGGCGTCCTCCGAAGCGCCGATCCCGCCACACGGCTCCGACGAGCCGTCGGCCTGGGTGCTGCGCTTCGCGCCGCTCGTGCGCGAGGGTGCCGAGGTGCTCGACCTGGCGTGCGGCGCCGGCCGGCACGCCAGGCTGTTCGCCGCGCGCGGCTGCCGCGTCGAGGCGGTCGACATCGATGCCGCGCTCGCGCCGCAGTTCGCAGGCTTGCCCGGCATCCGATTTCGCGCGCTCGATCTCGAAGGCGAACCGTGGCCGTACCCCGAGCGCCGCTTCGACGCGATCGTGGTGACGCGCTACCTCTTCAGGCCGCACTGGCCCCATCTTGCGGCCTCGCTCGCCGACGGCGGCGTGCTCATCATGGAGACCTTCGCCAGCGGCAACGAGCGCTATGGGCGGCCGCGCGATCCGCGCTTCCTGCTGCAGCCGTTCGAGCTTGCGGCGGCTTTCGCGCCGCGGCTGCACGTGCTGGCGTTCGAGGACGGCGTGCTGCACTCGCCGCGCCCGGCGCGCATCCAACGCCTGTGCGCGCTGCGCGCGGCGGCCGACGACCACGACCGGGTGGCGCTCGATCGCTCCGATCGCGACGCCGATCGCCAGTAGCGCGCGTGTAAACTACGACGCTTTGGAAGCGGCGCTTTGGAGGCGCAATCGCGATCATGATCACCGGCAGCCTGGTAGCGATCGTCACGCCGATGCACGACGACGGGTCGCTCGACTTCGACGCCTACCGGCGCCTGATCGACTGGCATGTCGCCGAGGGCACGCGCGCGATCGTCGCGGTCGGGACCACTGGCGAATCGCCCACCGTCGACCCGGAGGAGCACGGCGAGCTGGTCCGGGTCGCGGTCGAGGCCGCGCGCGGGCGCATCCCGGTGATCGCCGGCACGGGCGGCAACTCGACCCGCGAGGCGGTCGAACTGACCGCGCACGCGAAGCGGGTCGGAGCGGCCGCGACGCTGCAGGTCGTGCCGTACTACAACAAGCCGACGCAGGAAGGGCTGTACCGGCACTTCCGCCGGGTTGCCGAATCGGTCGACCTGCCCGTGATCCTCTACAACGTGCCGTCGCGCACGGCCGTGGATCTCGGCGTCGAGACCACGATGCGGCTGGCCCAGGTGCCCGGGATCGTCGGCCTGAAGGACGCGACCGGCGACCTCGCTCGCGCGGGCGACCTGCTGCGGCGCAAGCCCGCCGGGTTCGCGCTCTACAGCGGCAACGACGACAGCGCGCTCGCGCTGATGCTGCTGGGCGGCCAGGGCGTGATCTCGGTCACCGCCAACGTCGCGCCGCGGATGATGAGCGAGCTGTGCGCCGCCGCGCTCGCCGGTGACCTGGCGCGCGCGCGCGCACTGAACAACCGGCTGCTGCCGCTGCACATGCGGCTGTTCGTCGAAGCCAATCCGATCCCAGTCAAATGGGCGCTGGCGAAGCTCGGGCGCATCGGCGGCGGCATCCGCCTGCCGCTGGTCTCGCTGTCGCCGTCGCACCACGACACGGTCGCGGCAGCGCTGACCGAAGCCGGCCTGATCTGAACCCGGCCGGCGGAGGAACCTGATGATTTGCAAGTCGAGCGCGCGGCTTACGAAGCCGGCCGCGCCCCGGTGGGTGCGTGGAGTCCTGACGCTCGCGGTCGCGGGGGCCGTCGGCGCCTGCTCGCTTTTCGGGTTGGGCAGCCGCGAGAACGACTCCTACGATTATCGCAACGCGCATTCGCGGCTGGGACCGCTCGAGGTTCCGCCGGACCTGTCGCCGCTGCCGCGCGACGAGCACTCGGCGGTTCCGGGCAGCGCAGGGGCCGGCGCCGCAGCCGCCGTTGGGCAGCCTTCGTCCAGCGGCGCTGCGGGCGGTGCCGGCGCGACTGGCATCGGGCCCGTGGCCGCTGCGGGCACGGCGACGGCCGCAGCGGCCGGGACCGCGCTTGTCAGCGTCGCCCCCACCGCGCCCAACGCGCGCATCGTGCGCGAAGGCTCGCAGCGCTGGCTCGCGGTCGACGTTGCGCCCGAGCAGGCGTACGCGGCCGTCAAGCAGTTCCTGGTCTCGCAGGGCTTTACGATCGAGCGCGAGGAGCCCACGCTCGGGATCATCGAGACCGCTTGGGGCGAACGCCACCCGAAGATCCACGAGGACGCGATCCGGACCATGTTGGGCAAGGTCTTCCGGGACATGGATACGATCGGCGAGCAGGACAAGTTCCGCGCCCGCATCGAGCGCACCCCGGCCAACACGTCGGAGATCTACGTCACGCACCGCGGCCTGATCGAGGTCGCAACCGGCGTGAACAACGAGTCGACGCGCTGGAATCCACGCCCGCCCGATCCGGGTGCCGAAGCGGAAATGCTGCAGATGCTGCTGCTGCAGTTCGCGCCGGCAACCACCGCCGGCGCACAGCTCGCCGCGGCCGCGACCGGCACAGTCGCCGCGGCGCCTGCCGGCGCCTCCGCAGCGCCGCCGGCGGTGGCGCGCGCGGCGGCGGCGCCGGTCGAAACCACGGTGTCGGGCACCAAGGTCCAGAAGACGACGCTCGAGGGATTCCCTGCGCTGCAGGTCGACGAGCCGTTCGATCACGCGTGGCGCCGCATCGGGCTGGCGCTCGACCGCGGCGGCTTCACCGTCGAAGACCGCGATCGCACCAAAGGGCTGTACTTCGTGCGCTACCTGGATCCGGACTACGAGGCGGCCGAGCGCGCCAAGCGCGGCCTCTTCGCGCGCATCTTCAATTCCGACGCCAAGGTGACGGCCCAGCAGTTCCGCGTCGCGCTTGCCACGCGCGATGCCGGAACGGCGGTCAAGGTGCTGGACAAGGACGGCAAGCCCGACGCCAGCGCCACCGCGGACCGGATCCTGAATCAGATCAGCGAGCAGTTGAAGTAGGGACAGCGGCGGCGTCGCGGTGCTCCGCTTCTGCTCGCTAGGCTCAGGCAGCTCCGGCAACGCCCTGCTCGTCGAAGCCGCCGACGGCCTGTTCCCCGTCCGGATCCTGGTCGACGACGGCTTCGGTGTCCGGCAGCTGGAGCGCCGCCTCACGCGCGCCGGCGTCGAGCCGGAGTCGATCGCGGCGCTTTTCGTCACGCACGAGCACGAGGATCACGCCGGCGGCGCTGCGGCGTTCGCCGGCCGCTACAAGCTGCCGGTCTTTGCGACCGCAGGCACCGCCGACGCGGGTGGATGGCGCAACGCGCCAGAGCTGCGCTGGATGCCGCTCGCGAACGGCTCGACGGTGTCGATCGGAGCGCTCGGCATCACGCCGGTCGCCGTTCCGCACGACGCGAGCGAGCCGGTCCAGTTCGTGTTCTCCGACGGCGCGGTCCGCCTCGCGCTGCTCACCGATATCGGCCATCCCGACGTGGCCGTGGTCGCCGCGCTGGCGCGCCTCGACGCCCTGATCATCGAGTGCAATCACGACAGCGCGATGCTGCTCGGCGGGCCGTATCCCGAAGCTTTGAAAAGGCGCATCTCGGGCGACCTGGGCCACCTGTCGAACCGGCAGGCGGCGCAGCTGGTGCAGGCGCTCGATCGATCGCGGCTGACACAGGTGGTGGCCGCGCACCTGAGCCGCACCAACAACCGCGCGGAGCTCGCCCGTGCGGCGCTGGCCGATGCGCTCGGCGCTTGCGCTGACGACATCGGTGTGGCGGATCAGGAGCAGGGGATTGGGTGGCGGCGGGTGGGGTAGTGCAGCTTGCCCGTGGCGCGGGCCCTCACCCCCGGCCCCTCTCCCGCAAGCGGGAGAGGGGAGGAACGGCGGCCGCTTGAAGCTCCCCTCTCCCGCTTGCGGGAGAGGGGCCGGGGGTGAGGGCCCGCCCAACGAAGGAAAAAAAAAGGCCGGCAACCGCCGGCCTCACTTCAATCGCGACTGCGCGATTACTTCTTCTGATCCTTCATCGGCTCCATCGGAGCGGCCGGAGTAGCCGCCGGGGCCATGGCATCCTTGGCGGGCTCGGCCGGGGCGGGCGCGGGCGCCGCGGCGGGCGCGGGTGCCGGCGCGGGTGCCGGAGCAGGTTTCTCGCAGGCGGCCAGCATGGCGACCGACAGCGAAGCGGCGATCAGCAGTTTCTTCACGGTGATTCCCCTTTTTCTGAGATGAAATCGGACAAAGACCAGGCTCGTTGCGGAGGGCCTGGTGGCGAGTCGACGGCCGCGATCGAAGACGACAGGACGGCGACGGCCATCGTCTTTTGACGGCCTCAATCTCCCCGACGGGGCCGGATTATATACTTCCGCAGCGCACAAATTTTGAAATCTGGCTCGGCTACAGCCCCAAAGGTACCGTCGGCAGGCTATGCGCGGCCGCATCCCAGCGCCGGTCAAACGCGGCAATCAGCGCCCGCGCGTGAGGAGCCTGTCGGAGCCATTAGTCTCCCTGCACAGTCGTGGCCGGCTGCAGCCGCAGCGCGTGAAGTTCGTCGGCCAGCAGCCAGGCATCGTCGCCGACCGGGTCGTCGCTGCTGGCGATGCGGATTTCGAGCGCGTGCGAGTGGGTCCACTGCAGCCGGCGCAAGCGCGCAGCGCCGCTTTCCAGCCAGCCAGTCTCGTCGGCCAGCAGGCGCACGCGCGCCGCGCGGTCTGCGACCAGCATGCGCTCGATCAGCTGAACCACGTCGCGGCCCGACAAACCGAAACGAGAAAGATCACGCTCGGCGCAGCGAACGATCCGCCGCGCGGCCCGCAGCAGTTCGATGACCGCCGATTCCAGGTCGGCGCGCGAGGCCACCCGAACGTGCCGCGGAGCGTCGGGTCGGTCCTCGGGCTTTTGTGCGTCGTCCGCCATCTTCGTTCGCCGGCCGGAGACAAGCATCCTGGACGGCTCGCGACGCCTCAGCGCGCCGGTGCCTCGCCCAAGTGCAGCCAGCCGAAACGGTACCACTGATGCAGCTGCGCCAGCACGGCCGGATGCGCGCCGGCCACGCGCGCCGCGCTCAGCTTCCGGTCGTCGGCCAGCCGATGCAGATCACTGCGCGCCGCAGCGGCGACGGCCTCCACCTCCCCGTTGATCGCAAACGCGCCGCCCGCGTACAGCATGCGGGTGCGCAGATCGGCCGCGACCCCGTACCGGCGCGCACGCCCGGCGAAGCGCTCGAGCGTCAGCAAGGCACGCGGCCGCTCGAACACGATGTTGGGTTTCGGCTCGGTCAGCGTGTCGAGCAGGGCGCGGCGCACGTCGGCCCGGCGCGGCGCGCGCCGTGCGAGATGGTCCAGCGCGGCAGCTTCCATCCCCGGCGGCAGCCGGCCCGGATGGCGGGTCGGGCGCAGCCCGGGATCGCCATACCTGCCCGGCAGCGGATTCGCTTCGGCCTGGTGCACGCTCCACGTCTCCGCGAATTCCTGCCAGGTCGGGGCCCGGAAGCCGATCGACACTGTGACGCACTCGCCGAGCGCGACGCCTTCGTGCGCGATCCCGGGCGGCAGGTACAGCAGGTCGCCCGGCTCGAGCGTCCACTCCTGCTGAGGGCGGAAGTCGGCGAGGATTCTCAGCGGCAGTCCCGGTATCCACTTCGGGTCGGCTCCCCGGGCGATGCGCCAGCGGCGGCGCCCATGAGCCTGCAGCAGGAACACGTCGTAGAAGTCGATGTGCGGCCCGACGCCGCCGCCATCGACGGCGTAGCTCGCCATCACGTCGTCGAAGCGCGCGGAGGGAATGAAACGGAAACCGCTCGCGAGCCGTGCCGCGGCGGCGTCGTACAGGTCGACTCCCTGCACCAGCAGCGTCCACCCGGAACGCCGCCGCATCGGAAGATCGGCCCTGGAGAACGGCCCGTGCGCAAGCTGCCAGCGCCCGCCGAACGCGGTCACGAGCCTCGATTCGACCTCGCCGTCGGCCGCGAGCTCGATCAGGCGCTCGCGCGTGAACGGCGCGCCGGCGCCGAGCAGGGCCTGGCGGATCAGCGCCGGGCGGCGCTGCCAGTAGCGCGCCAGGAACTCCCGCACGCGAAGGTCACCCAGGCGCTGCAGCGGCGCTTCGAGCGCGCCGCTGCGGGCGCGGTTCGTCGCCGGGCGGGCGTGCATGTCAGGCGGGCGGCGGCGCTTCGAGCGCGAGCGCACGCAGCTCGTAGAGCAGGTCCAGCGCCGCGCGCGGCGTCAGGGCGTCGAGGTCGGTCGCCTCCAGCCGCTCGCGCAACGCGTCCGCGGCGGCATGCGTCGAGGGGACGGCGGCCGGCTCGGGCGAGCGCGAGAAGAGGTCGAGCTGCGGCTGGCTCGCCACCGCCCCCTGTTCGAGGCGTTCGAGAACCGTTCTCGCGTGCCGCACCACCGGCGCCGGCACGCCAGCCAGCGCCGCGACCGCCAGCCCATAGCTCTGGTTTGCCGGCCCCTCGCGCACCTCGTGCAGGAACACGACCTTGCCGCGCGCCTGGGCCGCCGCGACGTGCACGTTGGCGACCTCGGGCATGCGCTCGGCGAGCTGGGTCAGCTCGAAGTAGTGGGTCGCGAACAGCGTCAGGCAGCGGTTGCCTTCGGCGAGTTCACGCGCGATCGACAGCGCGAGCGCGAGGCCATCGAAGGTCGATGTGCCGCGCCCGATCTCGTCCATCAGCACGAGGCTGCGATCGGTGGCGGCGTTCAGGATCGCCGCCGCCTCGGTCATCTCGACCATGAAGGTCGATGCGCCGCGGGCGAGGTCGTCGGCCGCGCCGATGCGGGTCAGGATCCGGTCGACCGGTCCCAGCGTGGCCTGTGCGGCCGGCACGTAGCTGCCGCAGCAGGCGAGCAGCGCGATCAGCGCGATCGACCGCATGTAGGTCGACTTGCCGCCCATGTTGGGGCCGGTGATCACCAGCATGCGCCGGTGGGTGCTCATCCGGCAGTCGTTTGGAACGTAGTTCTCGATGCTGCGCTCGACGACTGGATGGCGCGCGCCGTCGATCTTCAGGCCGGGGTCGTCGCTGAAGCGGGGCCGGGTCCAGCCCGACGCCTTCGCATGGGCCGCGAGCGCGGAGAGGGTGTCGAGCTGCGCGGCCGCGTCCGCGGCGCGCAGGATCGCTGCCACGTCGGGCGAGAGGTCCCGCAGCAACGACTCGTAGAGCATCCGTTCGCGGCTGCGCGAGCGCTCCTGCGCCGACAGCGCCTTGTCCTCGAACGCCTTGAGCTCGGGCGAGATGTAGCGCTCGGCGTTCTTCAAGGTCTGCCTGCGGCGGTATTCGTCCGGGACCTTGGCGGTCTGCCCGTGCGTCACCTCGATGTAGAAGCCGTGCACGCGGTTGTATTCGACCCGCAGGTTGGCGATCCCGGTGCGTGCGCGTTCGCGCGCTTCCAGGTCGACGAGGAACTGCCCCGCGTTGTCGCGCAGCGTGCGCAGCTCGTCGAGCTCGGCGTCGTACCCGGTGCCGATGACGTCGCCGTCGCGCGGGCTGTTGGCGGGCTCGGGCAGGAGCGCCCGCGCGAGCCGCTCGCCCAGCGCCGCCGGCAGCTCGAGCGCGGCGGCGAAGGCCTGCGCCGCCGCCGCCGGCAGCGCGGCCGCGAGGCCGGACAGCTCGGCCAGGGCGGGCAGCGCGTCGCGCAGCGCCGTCAGTTCCCGCGGCCGTGCCGACTGCAGCGCGATCCGGCTCGCGATCCGGTCCAGATCGGGCACCTGCGACAGGCACGACGCGACCTTGGGCACGGAGCCCGTCACCAGCAGCGCCTCGATCACGTCGTGACGGGCCGAGGCCTGCGCCGCCGACCGCAGTGGGTGATGCAGCCACAGGCGAAGCCGGCGGCTGCCCATCCCGGTGGCGCAGCGGTCCAGCACCGACAGCAGCGTCGGACCCTCGGCATCGCGCAGCGGCGCGGTCAACTCCAGGTTGCGCCGCGTCGCCGGATCGAGCCCGACGTAGTCGGACTCCGACTCGAAGCGCAGCGTCGCGACGTGCGTCAGCGGCTGGTCCTGGGTCCGCTGCGCGTAGGTGATCAGCGCGGCGCAGGCGGCCAGCGCGGCGTCGCGCCCTTCAAGATCGAAGGCCTGCAGGCTCGCCACGCCGAGCGCGGTCCGCAGCAACTCGGCGCCGCGCTGGGCATCGAAGTGCCAGTCGGGCGCTACGTGGATCGGGCAGCCGGCCGCGGCTTCGGCCTCGCCCGAGGCGCGCGCACTGTCGGTCAGCACGATTTCGGCGGGTGCGATCCGCGCCAGCTCGGAGGCCAGGCGCGCGGGCGCGGTCTCGGTTGCGCGCAGGTCGCCCGACGCCAGCACCAGCCACGCGATGCCGGTGCGCGCTTCGCGCCCACGCTGCGGCCGCTCGATGAACACCGCGGCCAGCGGCGCGTCCGCCTTCGGGCTGAGCAGCGCCATGTCGGTCAGCGTGCCCGGCGTCACGATGCGGACCACCTTGCGCTCGACCGGTCCGCGCGCCGTGGCCGGATCGCCGATCTGCTCGCAGATCGCGACCGATTCGCCCAGGCGGACCAGCCGCGCCAGGTATTGCTCGACGCTCACCGCCGGCACGCCGGCCATCTTGACCGGCGCGCCGCCGGAAGCACCGCGCGCGGTCAGCGTCAGGTTGAGCAGGCGCGCGGCGCGGTCGGCGTCGTCGTAGAACAGCTCGTAGAAGTCGCCCATCCGGTAGAACAGCAGCAGGTCGGGGTGCTGCGCCTTGATGCGCAGGTACTGCTGCATGACCGGGGTGTGACCCGCGAGGGCATCCGAGACCTCGCCTCTACGGGGTTTTTCGATGTCCATTCGACGGGTTCGGGATTTGGTCGGAAGCGAGCGCAATCCGCTATTGTCCCGCGAACGCGCCGCGGGCGGCGCATGAAACAGGGGGCTGGCCGCGTGTCACCGAGTCTCATCGCCCTGTGCTTCGGCAACTTCGTGATCGGCACCGGCACGTTGATCGTGCCCGGCATGCTGCCGAAGCTGGCCGAAGGCCTCGGCGTCACGCTGCCGGTGGCGGGGCAGCTGATCACCGCATTCGCGTTCACGGTGTGCATCGGCGCCCCGCTGCTCGCCGCCGCGACCAGCCGCTACGACCGGCGCGCGCTGCTCTTCTGGATGCAGATCCTGTTTTTCGCGGGCCACGCGGCCGCGGCGCTGACCTCCGACTTCGGGCCGATGGTCGTCGTCCGGATCCTGACTTCCGTCGGCGCGGCGGTCTTCACCGCCCAGGCCGCGGCTACGGCGGCACTGCTCGTGCCCCCGGAGAGGCGCGGCGCCGCGGTCGCGTTCGTCTTCCTCGGCTGGGCGATCGCCTCGGTGGTCGGACTGCCGCTGGGCGCCTACGTCGGCGCGACCTGGGGATGGCGCACCGGCTTCTGGATGGTCGCGGCAGGATCGCTCGCCGGGGCGATGGCGGTGCGCTTCTACGTGCCGGCGGGCCTCGCGGTGAAGCACGTCGACGCCTCGATGTGGCGCGGAATCTTCTCCAGCGCCGTGCTGATGGCGGTCGTTGGCGTGACGGCGCTGCAGGCCGCGGCCCAGTTCTCGATCTACTCGTACTTCGTCCCGGCCACCCGCGACTTCCTGGATGCGTCGCCCAAGCTCGTCAGCGGCGTGCTGCTGGTCTTCGGCTTGATGGGTGTCACCGGCAACGCGATGTCCTCGCGCCTGGTCGACCGCGTGGGCGCGGCGAAAGTCGCGCTGGCGTCAATGCTCGCCATGCTTGCCGCGCACGTGATCTGGCCCTTCGCCGTGGGCTCTTTGGCGCTGTTCGTCGCGGTCGTGATCGCCTGGGGGCTGGGGTGCTTCGCGGCGAACAGTTCGCAGCAGGCGCGGCTCGTGGGATTGTCGCCGCAGTACGCGCCAGTGTCCCTTGCGCTCAACACCTCGGCGATCTACCTTGGACAGGCGTTCGGGACGGCCGCGGGCGGCATGCTGCTCGCGCAGCGGCCTGGGCTTCCGGGCTATGTGGCGCTCGCCTGGATCAGCATTCCCACCTTTCTCGCCGCGATCGGGCTTTCGCTCGCGGCGCAACGCGCCGTTTCACGAAACTGATTCTTTGTCGGAGGTGAGGAGATGCTCAAGATCTTGGCGATTGCGCTGATCGTGGCCGGTGGCCTGGGATTGGCGTACGGAAGTTTCAGCTACACCAAGGAGACCCACAAGGCCACGCTGGGACCGATCGAACTGTCCGTCAAGGACAAGGAGACGGTCAATGTCCCGGTTTGGGCCGGCGTGGGGGCGATCGTGATCGGCGGCCTGATTCTTGTCTTTGGAAGGAAGAGCTAGACCGAAGACGACTGCTTCACGTCATTGACGTTTCGCGCCCACAGCTCCAGCGGATCGCCGACCGAATTCCGGAGGAAGTCGCGAACCCAGGAGGCGGTGACCCGATCGTTGAACGACACGGCCTGCGGGAAGCGTTGACCCGCCAGACGGTAGAGCCATGTTCGGCGGCGCACGATCACCGGGGACCTTCGGCGGCCAGGAACGTTTGAAGCTGTCGCATCAACGACAGTATGGACCGGGCAACGGCGCGAAAGCCCGCTCGCCCCGGCTGGCGCGAGAAATATATCGCTCGACGAACGGTGCGGGAGCGCGTAACCTTCGAAGGCTTTCGTTGAAGTTTCGTTCTTCCTACGATCCCTCCTGACTCCCCCGCAAGCCATCGCGGCGGCGCGTCCCAGGTTTCTTCCAGGTTTACGTTTCTTGATCGTTAGCTCGCCGCGGGGCGCATTGCGCCCGGCGCGATCGCTACTCTCGGGGCGCGCGGCTGCATGCCGACTGCCGCCCCGGTCGGGCATCCCGGCACCTGCCGGCTTGCCGTTTCTGCTCAACGCGAGGGCCTCGCCATGGCGAAGGAAGAACACATCGAAATGAACGGGGTCGTCAGCGAAGTGCTGCCGGACTCGCGATTTCGCGTCACGCTGGACAACGGGCACAAGCTGATCGCCTATTCGGCCGGCAAGATGCGCAAGCACCATATCCGCATCCTGGCGGGCGACAAGGTTTCACTGGAACTGTCGCCCTACGACATGACCAAGGGGCGCATTACCTTCCGCCATATCGAAGTCAGGTCGTCAGCCGGCCCGCAGCGGCGCAGATACTGATTGCGCGGGGTGCGCCCCAAGTCCTCCTGCCGGCACGAAGGGCTGTCGGATTTCCATTGGAGCGTGACTGCCCGCTAGGAATCGCCTGCCGCACGCACCCGTTCCCCTAGCTGGCTGCGGTACTGCCCGGGCGACAGGTCGAACCAGCGCTTGCACGCGCGAAAAAAGCTGCTCTGCTCGGCGAAACCCAGCAGATACGCCGCCTGCGCGAGCGACAGGTGCAGCCGGCCGAGGTACTGCTCGGCGAGCTCGCGGCGGGTGTCGTCGAGCAGCTTGACGTAAGACGTCCCTTCTTCTTCGAGGCGCCGCTGCAGCGTGCGCTCGCTTAGGGCGAGGTCGCCGGCGATCTGGTCGCGCCTCGGTTCGCCGTCCGGAAGGCGCCGGATGATCGCCTCGCGTGCGCGGTAGCTCGTCTGGCCGTGGTCGAAGCGCTCGAGGTAGTCGCCCGCGAAGCGCTCGTGCAGCTCGGCGAGCAACGGATTGGCGGTCGGCAGCGGCCTGGCAAGTTCGGCGGACTCGAAGAGCAGGCAGCTGCCGGGCGCGTCGAACGCAACCGGACAGTGGAACGCGGCGGCGTATAGCGCGGGGTCGGCCGGAGTCGGGTAGGCGAGCGCGACCGCCAGAGGGTGGACCTCGCGCCCGCTGATCCACCGCAGGAAGGTGATCACGGTCACGAGGATGAACTCGACCCGCTGCCTCGGGACGGGACGGTCGCCTCCGTGGAGCTCGAAGGTCACCCGGAGGCGGCCGCGCTCCTCGCTCAGGATCATGATCAGCGCGTCGCTCAGCACCCGCAGGTAGCGCACCAGGCGCTCGATCGCATCGCGGAGATTCGCCGAGGACATCATCGTATAGCCGACGACGTCGAAGCTCGCCGGCTTCGCCACGTAGTGCTGCGCGAGCGCGATCGCCGGATCGCCCGACCGCTCCGCGGCCAGCTCCCAAAGGCGGCTGATCTTCTCGGTCTCGAGCCTTCCGCCCGGTTCCTGCAGCGACGAGGGGTCGATTCCGGCTGCGGCCAGCAGGGCGCCGACGTCCATGTGCTCGGCGGCGAGCAGGTCCGCGATTCCCCGCACCCACACGGCAGCAGTCGTCCGCTTGCCCATCGATCGCTCCCGCGACAGTCCCTTGCGCTGTACGGCCAATGAATTGGCCCGCCCGGTCACTGACACGCCCTGGCCAGAAGTCTACCTTTGCCGTCGTGCGGCTGAGACTCATTTCACCGGCCCGCGGGTTCGATCCAGATCGAAACAAGGAGGAGCACCCCATGTCGACCCAAACGTGCCTCGCCGCCAACGGCAGGCGAACCCCGACCGAGATCGACCCGCGGGCCTTCGGCTCGGTCGTTGAAATGCTGGAAGGCGCGATGAAGCGTTACGCCGGCAAGCCCGCGTTCCGCTGCTTCGGCCAGACGCTGACCTACGCCGACACCGAGCGCCTCTCGCGCGCCTTCGCCGCCTACCTGCAGCGCGAGCTCGGGGTGAACAAGGGCGACCGCGTCGCGGTGATGATGCCCAACATCCCGGCCTTTCCGCTGGCGATGATGGGCATCCTGCGCGCCGGCGCCGCGCAGGTGAATGTCAATCCGCTCTACACGCCGCGCGAGCTCGAGCACCAGCTCAACGACGCCGGCGTCGAGACCATCGTCGTCTTCAGCGGCGTGTCGGCGACGCTGGCCGAGATCATCGACCGGACGCCGGTGAAGCACGTGATCAGCGCCGGGCTTGCCGACGGCACCGCCGCCTCGCTGGCGAGCCCGGCCGTCGACGCCCGCCTGAACGGCGCCGTTGGCTTCGCCGATGCCCTGGCCCGCGGCGCGGACCTCGCCTTCGCGCCGGTGCCGGTCGCAAGCGACGATCTTCTCTTCCTGCAGTACACCGGCGGCACGACCGGGCTCTCGAAGGGCGCGGCGCTGTCGCACCGCAACCTCGTCGCCAATACCGAGCAGTACAAGGCCGTGATGGCCGGGCTGCTGCGCCCAGGCGAGGACGTGGTCGTGACCGCGCTGCCGCTCTATCACATCTTCGCGCTGATGGTGAACCTGATCTCGTACTTCTCGATCGGCGCCGAGAACTGGCTGGTCGCCAACCCGCGCGACATGGACGGCTTCGTCGGCATCCTGAAGACGGCCCGCCCGAGCGTCTTCACCGGCGTCAACACGCTGTTCGGCGGCCTGCTCGCGAATCCGAAGATCAGGGAAGTGGACTTTTCCAGGCTGCGCGTCTGCATCGGGGGTGGCGCGGCGGTGCTGCCGAGCACCTCGGCCAAGTGGCGCGACCTGACCGGCCGCGACATCCTGGAGGGCTACGGCCTGTCGGAAACCTCGCCGATCCTGACGCTGAACCCGCCGTCGTCGGAGGGTTTCTCCGGCACGGTCGGGCTGCCGGTACCTTCGACCGACATCAAGCTGTTCGACGAGCAGGACCGCGAGGCGCCGCTCGGCGAGGCCGGCGAGATCTGCGCGAGGGGCCCGCAAGTGATGACCGGCTACTGGCGCAAGCCGGAGGCCAATGCCACCGCGTTCACCCCCGACGGCTACTTCCGCACCGGCGATGTGGGCGTGTTCGATGCCAGAGGGTACCTGCGGATCGTCGACCGCAAGAAGGACATGATCATCGTCTCGGGCTTCAACGTCTACCCGAACGAGGTGGAGGCCGTCGCCGCCGCCTGCAAGGGTGTCGCCGAATGCGCCTGC
>CAZEIW010000185.1:0-30824 GCA_964512305.1 uncultured Burkholderiaceae bacterium
CGCCGAGCCCTGTGCCTGGGCGGTTCCCACGTACAGCGAACCGACCAGCTGATGGTCGCCGGCCCGGTAGAACGGCTGGTCCGGCATCAGACCGACCTCGGGCGGCAGCTTCAGGCCGCCGAGCGCCTTGGCGAGTTTGACAGCGTCGAGCGACTTGGCGCTGGCCGCGGCCAGCGCGCAACTCCACGTCGACACGTAGCCGAACCAGGTGCGCGCGGTCGGCACCCTGCCGGTCTTGCTCTTGATCGCCGCGACGAACTCGGCCACGTGGGGCACGCCGGGCTGGTTCCAATACCACTCGAATACCCACGAGCCGATCCGCGCCTCGGGCGGAAGGCCTTCGAGCGATTCCAGCTCCTGCTGGGCGCCCGCAAGGTGGAAGCGGGAGTTCAGCCCGAACTGCACCGCCTGCTTGAGGGCATTGATCATGTCGTCGCCCTGGATCAGGAACAGGATCACGTCCGGCTTGGCGGACTGCGCCTTGATCAGGTACGAGGAGAAATCGGTCGTCCCGAGCGGCGTCAGGTCTGCGCCGAGCTTGGTGGCCCCGAGCGCGCCGCCCGCCTTCTCCAGCGCCGATTGCAGCGTGTGCCCGTATGCATAATCGGGCGTGATGTAGTACCAACTCTTGCCGGCCTTCTCGACCAGCTGCCGAGCCACCGCGTTGGCCTCCATCTGGGTCGTATTGCAGACCCGGAACACGTTCCAGTGGCAGGTGGCGCCAGTGATCGCGTCCGTGTGGCCGCCCGGCACGATGTGCAGCACGCTCTTCTCGCTGCTCACCTGCGCCATCGCCAGCGCCAGCGCCGAGTTGACGTTGCCGAGCAGGAAATCGACCTTGTCGCGCTCGATCAGCTTGCGCGCCTTTTGCACCGCGGTGCCGGCGTCGCCGCTGGTCGAATCCTCGACCAGCAGCTCCACCTTGCGCCCGAGGATTCCGCCCTTGGCGTTGATCTGCTCGATCGCCAGTTCGCAGCCGGTCAGCTCGTTCTTCCCCACGGCGGCATAGGTCCCCGTCAACGGATTGTCGAGGCCGATCCGAACCGGCTCTTCTCCTCGGGCCTTGATGATGAAGGGCGGAGCCATCTGAAGGACCCCTGCCGCGGCTGCGGTCTTAAGGATCCTTCGACGGGTCGCCCGCGTTGGTGTCGTGTCGTTCGCCATGCTGCTGTCTCCTTCCCGTGGTTCTTCTGCCCCGGAACGCCGCGGGCATTCTAGAACGCGAAGCGCTGTCGTTTGCAAGCGATATTTTTTCCCCGACAATCCGCTTGCGTTTCGAAGGAGCCCCCGATGCATGTCGTGATTCCGGACGACTACCAGGACGCGGTCCGCTCGCTTGCGTGCTTCGCGAAACTGGCGCGCCATCAGGTCACCATCCACCGCGACTCGGTGCGCTCGATCGATGCGCTCGCGGCGCGCTTCCGCGGGGCCGACGCGCTGGTCCTGATCCGCGAGCGCACGGCGATCGGCGCCGAGTTGCTGGACCGGCTGCCGGATCTCCGACTGATCTGCCAGACCGGCCGCGGCGTCACCCACATCGACGTCGACGCCTGCACGCGGCACGGGGTGCGCGTGGTCACGACGGCCGGCTCGCCGGTCGCGCCGGCCGAGCTGACCTGGGGATTGGTGCTGGCGTCGATGCGTCGAATCGCCGAGGAAGCGGCCGCGCTCAAGGCCGGCCGCTGGCAGACGACGCTGGGCGTCGCGCTGCGCGGGCGCACGCTCGGCATCTTCGGCTACGGCAACATCGGACGCCTGGTGGCCGGCTACGGGCGCGCGTTCGGCATGCGCGTGCTGGTCTGGGGCCGCGAAGGCTCGGTGGCGCGCGCCCGGCAGGACGGCCTGGACGTCGCCGGGGCGCGCGAGGCGCTGTTCGAGAGCGCCGACATCCTCAGCCTGCATGTGCGCCTCGCCACCGCGACCCGCGGGCTCGTCGGCGCGGCCGACCTCGCGCGAATGAAGCCTTCGTCGCTGTTCGTCAACACCAGCCGCGCCGAACTGGTCGAACCCGGCGCGCTCGCGTCGGCGCTGGCCGCCGGCCGCCCGGGCTTCGCGGCAGTCGACGTCTACGACGCGGAGCCTGCCCTGGACGACCCACTGCTGCGCAGCGAACACGCGCTGTGCACACCGCACCTGGGCTACGTCGAGCGCGACACCTACGAGCAGTACTTCGGTGCCGCGTTCGACCAGCTCAACCTCTTCGCCACCGGCGGCGCGGTCGACGCGATCAACGCCGGCGCGCCGGCCTCGGGGCCGTGAGGGCCACCCCAACCGTTTGCGCGCAGCACCGTCCCGCGAAATGCCTCTGCGACAATGCGGTCCCGCCGGGCTCGCGTTGCCGGCGGATTTGCCGCCGAAATCGACCCAGGAGCCTTCCCCGTGGCGAACCCGCCCGCAGTCCCGCCGATCCCTGCGACCCTGATCCCCGGCGACGGCATCGGCCCCGAAGTGGTCGAATCGGTCGTCACGATTCTCGCCGCGCTGGAAGCCCCGTTTGCCTGGGAAACCCGCCAGGGCGGCCTGGCGGCGATCCAGGATTGCGGCGATCCCCTGCCGCAACCGCTGCTCGACAGCATCCGGCGCACCCGGCTTGCGCTCAAGGGACCGCTGACAACCCCGGTCGGCGGGGGCTTCCGCTCGGTCAACGTGCGGCTGCGCGAGGAGTTCGAGCTGTTCGCCAACGTTCGGCCCGCGCACACCGTGCTGCCGGGCGGCCGCTATGAAAACATCGACCTCGTCCTGATTCGCGAGAACATCGAAGGGCTCTACGTCGCGTTCGAGCACTACATCCCGGTGGGCGATGACCCGCATGCGGTTGCGATGGGCACGGGCATCAACACCCGCGCCGGAAGCCGGCGGATCGCGGAGTTCGCGTTCGACTACGCGCTGACGCACGGCCGCCGCAAGGTGACGATCGTGCACAAGGCCAACATCATGAAGGTCCTCACGGGCCTGTTCCTCGAGACCGCGCGCGAGGTCGGCGCGAAGTACGCCGGAAGGCTCGAATCGGACGATCGCATCGTCGATGCCTGCGCGATGCAGCTGGTGCTCAATCCCTGGCAGTTCGATGTGCTGCTCGCCACCAACCTGTTCGGCGACATCCTGTCGGACGAAATCGCCGGACTGGTCGGCGGCCTCGGCCTGGCCGCCGGCGCGAACATCGGCACGAAGGCCGCGATCTTCGAAGCGGTGCACGGCTCGGCGCCCGACATCGCCGGCAAGGGTGTGGCCAATCCGGTCGCGCTGCTGTTCGCGGCGTGCATGATGCTTGACCACGTCGGTCGCACCGATCTGGCGCAGCGCCTGCGCTCCTCGATCGAGTTGACGCTGAATGAGGATCGGATCCGGACGCGGGATCTTGGTGGCAGCGCATCAACCGCGGAGTTCTCGCGGGCGATCATCGCCCGCCTCCAGACCTGATGTTGCGCTCGAGCATGTTCATATAACCCATTGATGTCAATAAAATAAGGGCGATTTAAGTTTCTCCAGCGATCGGTCCCAAATTCCGGGTAGCGAAAATCTATTGACATTGGTGCGGCGCAGCATACAATCCGGGTTGTGCGGTGCAACAACCGCATCAAAAAGAACCCAGCCGAACAGCTCACCCCAATCGCAACGCCCACTACCCGCGGAGATCACCATGTACCCCACCCCGTCCCAAATCGCTGAGTTGCAAAAGGGGCAAGTCGACGCCCTGAACGCCTTCGGCAGCACTCTTTTCGGCGCCACGGAAAAGCTCGCCAACCTGAACCTCGCCGCCACCCGCGCGCTGCTGCAAGACGCCGCCGAGACGGCTCAGAGCCTGCTGGGCGCGAAGGATGCGCAGGACGCGTTCGCCCTCACGAGCGGCTTGTTCCAGCCCGCCACCGAGAAGTTCGTCAGCTACTCGCGCAACGCCTACAGCATCGCCAGCGGCGCGGGCGCGGAAATCTCGAAGATCGTCGAGGCCCAGATCGCCGAGGGCAACCGTAAGGTCGCCGAGTTGATCGACTTTGCCGCCAAGAGCGCGCCGGCTGGCGCCGAGCCGGCGGTGTCGCTGCTCAAGAGCGCGCTCGCGGCCTCGAACACGGCGTTTGACACCGTCTCCAAGGCCGCCAAGCAGGCCACCGAGATGGCGGAGTCCAACCTCGCCGCCGCTGCCGCCGTCGCCAACGACGTCGTCAAGGGCAAGCCGCGCAAGGCGGCCTGAGGAACTGCGAAGCTCGATCGGGCGGACCAAGTCCGCCCGACAAAAAGGCCGCCCTCGGGCGGCCTTTTCTTTCTTCTGAGAGCGCGGGTACTTAGTTCAGCACGCCAATCCCGCCGCCGCCGCCAACCTTCGACAGCAGCGAGACGTCCAGCTCAACGACTTCCGTCTCGACTTCGGTGTTTTCGACCTCACCCGTCTCTACTTGATTGCAAACTTCCACAGTCCACCTCCGTCCGCAAAGCACTTAAGTGTTGGATATTTCGGCCGATATTCTTCGCACCCGCCCTCATCCCGCATGTTAGGGTGGACGCTCGGCTCGTTGGATGCCGCTTTTGCGGTAGCCAATAAACCTATGCCGGCGAAAAGGACACCTGGAACACATGATGGACGACGGTCGCGCCCCGTTTGGCTCATCCAAGCCCCCGTCGCTGCTCGGTCGCCTTCGTAGCGCAGCGCTGGAAGGCCCGGGCTCGGCCCGGATACCCGCTTTGCTTGCGGAACTGGTCTCCGCGCTCGCCAAACCGTCCGCCGGACTGCGTGCCGAGAGCCCCGCCCACCTCGCCGCGTCGGCCTGGGACATCCTCCGGGGGCTGCCTTCGCATGCGGCGAGCCCCGAGCGCATCGATTGCCTGCTGGCGATTTCGCAACACTTTCACCATCAGGCACAGCCCGAGCGGGCGCTCGGGCCGGTCCAGCAGGCGGTCGAGCTCGCGCGGGTGCTTGGAGACCGGTCAAGGCTCAGGAAGACCCTGACGTTCGCGGGAGTGATGCTCGCGGAAACGGGCAACCAACCGAGCGCGATCGAGCATTCGGCCGAGGCCTTGGGCCTGGCACAAGACCTCGGCGACGTCTTCTCCAAGCGCGTGCTGCTCGTGAACACCGGCCTGGCGCTGATGTACGCCGGGCAGTTCGAGGATGCGATCGACTGCTTCGAGGCCGCGCTCGACGGCACGGACACCGACCCTGCGCATGCGCACCTGCGGATCGCCGCGCTGGGGAACATCGCGCTGGCGTGCCTGAATCTGGACGACCTGAGGGGCGGCCTGAAAGCGGCCCGCCGCGCCTGCGAGGAGCAGCTTCCGGCGACCGACACGCAGGCGACCATTTTCCGCTGCCTGGCGGAGAACTACTACGTGCGGCTGCTGCTGGAATCGGGCAACGTCGAGAAGGCCCGCGAGCGCTGCCTGATCGCCAAACAGCTCGCCACCACCTCGGGCTCGGCCCTCGCCCACGTCTACGCCGAGATCGCCGAAGGGCTGACCGAGGTGCGCGACCAGAGGCGCGACCTCGGCCTGTCCCGCCTGCAGCGGGTGCTCGAGCGTGCCAGGAACGGCCTGCCGGCGGTCGTCGAGGACGCGCTGCGCGCGCTCGTCTCCGCGCACGAGGACGCGGGCCAGGTCGACCAGGCGCTCGCCTACCTGAAGGAACTGCTGGCGGTCGTACGGGCGCGCCGCGAGGATGCGGCGATCCTGCACCACCGCCATCACATGGAGCGCGTGCGGCGCGACCTGGGCGACGACGTTTCCCAGGAAAAGCTGCTGACGCGCAAGGAGCAGCTGCTCGAAGGCAAGCTCGCCAGCCGGCGCTTCAAGGAGCTGTCGATCGAGTCGCTCGAGCGGCTTGCCGTCACGGCCGAGCTGCGCGACGACCAGACCGGCGAGCACTCGTACCGCGTCGGCTGCCTGGCGGCGCTGCTCGCGCGCGAGTTCGGCTGCGACGAGGAATTCGTCTTCAACCTCGACCTGGCCGGCCGCCTGCACGACATCGGCAAGATCGGCATTCCGGACCACATCCTGCTCAAGCCCGGCCGGCTGACCGACGTCGAATTCAACATCATGAAGACGCACACGACCGTCGGCGCCGAGCTCCTCGCGCGCAGCAACGTCGCGGAGATGCAGGCCGCGGAGGACATCGCCCGCTACCACCACGAGAAATGGGACGGCACCGGCTACCCGTGCGGCCTCTCGGGCAGCGCCATCCCGCTGGTTGCGCGCATCACCGCGCTTGCCGACGTGTTCGACGCGTTGACCCACGTCCGCCCGTACAAGGAGGCGTGGCCCGTGTCGCGCGCGCTCGATGAGATCGAGCGCCTGTCGGGCTCGCATTTCGACCCGGAGCTGACGCCCATATTCCTGCGGCTGGTTCGCCGTCTGCAGCAGGAGTTCGGCGACCTCGACGAGTTCCTCGGTCAATCGGCGCGCAAGTCGGGCTTCATCCAGGCGCGCAAGAACATCGCCGCCACGCTCAAGCGCGCCGACGAAGAACGCTCGCTCGATGTACGGCGCTGACCCTTCGCCGCCGCGCTGCGCCGACGAAGCCGCGGCGGCACCCGCGCGCGACTACCGCTTCGTCTCGATGCCCAAGGGGCGCCCCTCGTACTGGATCCGCCGCGAATACTTCGCGCCGACCGGCGAGGACCTCGAGATCGTGATCGACGTCGATCGCGACGAGGCGCCCGCGCCCGAGCAGGAGGGCGCGGTCAACTGGGTCAAGCGGTCCTATCTGTTCGTCGCCGGCCTGGCGTTGCCGAGCCTGACCGCGGAGTACCGCCGCCTGATCGGACCGACGACGACGCGCCGCAACCTGGTCGAGGAGTTCTTCCTGGTCGGGATCCGCGTACCGGCAGGGACGAGGCGCCCGCGCGAGATCGATCTCGCCTACCGCACGCGTACCGAGCGCGCCTATCACTTCACGATCACCCTGCGCGACCACGAAGCCGTGCGGATCCGCACCGACAGGGACGCCTGACCGCGGTGCCCGAGACGGCGCCGGCCGCCGTCAGGGCAGGCCGCGAGCGCCCTCGGTTCTCGCCGCGCCCAGGCCCCGCGCATTGCGCCAGAGCGAGCCGGAGAAGTCGGCTCCGGTCAGGTCGGCGCCCGAGAAATCCGTATCGATGAACTTCGCCTCGCGCGCGTCCGCCCCGCTCAGGTCGGCCCCGGTGAGCGTGGCGCCGCTGAAATCGGCGCCGAACAGGCGCGCGCGGCTCAGATTTGCGCGCGCCAGCAGCGCGAAGCTGAAATCGGCGCGCGAGAAATCGGCCCCGCTCAGGTCCGCGCCGCTCAGGTCGGCCGAGGTCATCACCGCGCGCATCAATCCCATCGACTGGTTCTTCATGTCGGCCGCGCCGTCCATCTTCGAGAGCCGCGCGCCCTGCAGGCGCGCGTGCCGCAGGTCGCCGATGAAGCGCGCCCCGGTGAGGTCGGCGTCGCGCAGGTCGGCATCGTGCAATTGCATCGAGAACATCACCGCGCCGCGCAGCCGCGCGCCGCGCAGCAGCGCGCGCTCGCCGAAGCTCACTGTCAGGTTGCAGCCCGACAGATCGGCTCCGGTCAGGTCGGCGTCGTTGAGCACCGCGGCGCCCAGATTGGCGCCCTTGAAGTCGACTCCGGCGAGCTTCAGGCCCGACAGGTTCTTCGCATAGAAATCGGCCGGCGCGTCCGGCCTGGCCTGCGCCAGTGCAGCCAGGACCTGATCGCGATCCATGCGTTCGTGACCCGCCCATTCCTCGGATGCCGGCGGCTGCGTGGACATCTGGGCGCGCGCCGGCCACCACCCCAGATTCGCCACGGCGGCCCCGGCTGCAGCGCGCAGCAGCGCGCGCCGGGCCGACATCGGATCGGCCATGTCGTCTCCCCTCCACGCCGCAGGCGTGCGAAGCCGGATCAAGACCCATTATGGACCGCGGGACGCGCGGCCGGTGCGCTTGCCCTAGGTCAAGGCCGGCAGGCGCGGTCGCCGTACCTTGTCTGTCGATGGCCTCGTCCGCTTGCCGCTTCCGGCACCGCAACGTGGCGGCAACCATGTGCGCGCTGCTCGCATGGTCGGCGCCGGTCCGGGCGTTCGATCGCGCCGATCCGTTCGCGGTCGACACGTCGACCGCGCGCTCGCCGGCAGCCGGGGTCGTGCCGTGCGTGCCGGACGCACTTCGTGCCGGCCCCTTGTCGCTGGCCGACGTCATCGGGCAGGCGCTGTGCAACAACCCGCAGACGCGCATCGCATGGATCAACGCTCGCGCGGCAGCGGCTCAACTCGGGATCGCGCTTGGCGGATACTGGCCGGCGGCAACGCTGACCGGCGATCTGGCGCGGGTCCGGTCCGGCGCGCAGGCGCCGGCGGGTGGCGACTTCACGCAGCGCGACGCGACCGTCGTCCTCGACTACCTGCTGTACGACTTCGGCGCTCGCGACGCGGCGCGGGACAATGCGCACGAGCTGCTGCTCGCGGCCAACGCGACCCAGTCGGCGCAGGTGCAGCTGGTGTTCCTCGCTGCCCTGCAGGCGTACTACCAGTGGTTCGCCACGCGCGCGGCGGCCGATGCCGCGCTGTCGAGCGAGCATTCGAGTCTCGAGAGCTTCAACGCCGCGCGCGCACGCTACCAGCTCGGGGCCGCAACGCCGGCCGACCGCCTTCAGGCCGAAACCGCCTACGAGCAGGCGGTCCTGAACCGCATCGCCGCCGACGGCAACGCGGCGGCCGCCGCCGGTGTGCTCGCGAATGCCATGGGGTTCGATGCCCAGCGTCCGCTCGAGGTCGAGGCGCCCCAGGCGACGCCGCCGCCCGCGGACTTCGAGAGCAGGATCGACGACCTCGTCGCGCAGGCGCGCGCGAACCGGCCCGACCTCGCGGCAGCCGAGTCCCAGGTCCGCGCGGCGGCCGCCGGGGTCGACGCGGCGCGCGCCGCCGGCCTGCCCGCGGTCTCGGTCGGGGTTCACCGCGCTTACTCGGCGACCGGGTCCGAACCCTCGAACGACAGCTGGACGCTCGGGATTTCGGTCACCGTGCCCCTGTTCACGGGCTTCGGCACGACCTATCGGGTCCGGGCCGCGCAGGCGCAGCTGGAAAATCGGGCCGTGGAGCGCGACCAGGTGCAGCTGCAGGTCTCGCTCGACGTCTGGAAGGCCTATCAGGCGCTCAGGACCGATACCGAGGCGCTGCGCTCGAGCGCCGCGCTGCTCGCGAGCGCAAGCGAATCGGAGCGCGTCGCGCTCGGCCGCTACAAGGCCGGCGCCGGCAGCATCCTCGACCTGCTCAGCGCCCAGACGGCTCTGGCAAACGCGCGCCTGCAGGACATCCAGGCACGCTACAGCTGGTTCGTCGCCAAGGCGGCGCTCGCTCAGGCGGTTGGTCGGCTCGATCTGAACGCCATAAGCGCCGGCGCGGCGCCGGCACCGTCCCAACACTGAAACGAAGCGTCATCCGTCATGAATCTCCGGCCTCTTCTTCGCAGCCGCCTTGCATGGGCCCTGGCGACGGTCATCGTGCTCGCCGCCGCTGCGGCAGCGTGGCTCGCGATCAGCGAATCGACCGCCCCGCCGCCCTACCGCACGCAGCCGGTCGAACGCGGCCGCCTGACGCAGACCGTATCGGCCAACGGCACGCTCAACCCGGTCGTGCTGGTCAACGTCGGAACGCAGGTCTCCGGTACGGTGACAAGGCTGCGCGCCGACTTCAACGACCACGTCGAGCGCGGCCAGGTCCTGCTCGAGCTCGACCCTGCCCTGCTGAAGGCGCAGGTCCGGCAGAGCGAGGCCGCGGTCGCCGGCGCGCAGGCCGCGCTCGACCTGGCGCGCGCCAACGAAGCCCGCCAGCGCGGCCTGTTCGAGCAGGAGTACATCTCGCGGCAGGACATCGACCAGGCCGAGCAGGCCCGAAAGTCGTCCGCCGCGCAACTCGACCTGGCGCTCGCGCAGCTGAGCCACGACCGGACCAACCTCGCCTATACGGTGATCCGCTCGCCGGTTTCCGGCGTCGTTGTCGACCGCCAGGTCGACCTCGGGCAGACCGTTGCCGCCAGCTTCCAGACGCCGACCCTGTTTCGGATCGCGCAGGATCTGCGCAAGATGCTGATCGACGCCAGCCTGGCCGAGGCCGATGTCGGGCAGATCCGCGTCGGCCAGACCGCGCGCTTCGACGTCGACGCGTTTCCGAACCGCTCGTTCCAGGGCAAGGTGCTGCAGATCCGGCTCAACCCGACCACGCAGCAGAACGTCGTGACCTACGACGTGGTCGTCGCCGTCGACAACCCGGACCAGATCCTGCTTCCGGGCATGACCGCCTACGTGAACTTCACGGTTGCCGAGCGCGCCGAGGCGATCAAGGTCCCGAACGCCGCGCTGCGCTTCAAGCCGCAGGATGCGCCGAACGCGGTCGACCGGCGCGGCGAGGCGCACGGCGCGGGCGTCGGCACCGTCTACCAGGCGCGGCAAAATGGGCTGGTGGCCGTCGCGGTGCGAACCGGCATCACCGACAACCGTTTCACCGAGGTGCTCGGCAGCGAGCTTGCCGCCGGGGACGCGGTCGTGGTCGAGGACACCCGCGTCGCGGCAGCCCCGGCTCCGGCGGGCGGCGCGCTGCGGCTGAGGATGTTCTGATGGGCGATCCCGTCCTCATCCGCATCGAGCACCTGGACAAGCAGTACGACACCGCCGCCGGGGCGGTGCCGGTGCTCAGGGACCTGAACCTGACGATCGGGCGCGGCGAGTTCGTGGCGGTCACCGGGCCCTCCGGCTCGGGCAAGTCGACCTTCATGAACATTCTCGGCTGCCTCGACACGCCGACGGGCGGACGCTACCGGCTCGACGGCGCCGACGTCGGCGGTCTGGACACCGACCAGCTGGCGCACCTGCGCAACCGCGTGATCGGTTTCGTCTTCCAGGGGTTCAACCTGCTGCCGCGCGCGAATCTGCTCGAAAACGTGGCGCTGCCCCTGGTGTACGCGCGCACGGCCGCCGGCGCGCGCGCGCAGCGCGCACTGGCCGCGCTCGAACGGGTCGGCCTGCGGCAGTTCGCGCTCTCGATGCCGAACCAGGTGTCCGGGGGCCAGCAGCAGCGGGTCGCGATCGCGCGCGCCCTGATCAACGACCCGCGCCTGATCCTGGCCGACGAGCCCACGGGCAACCTCGACACCCGGACGAGCCGCGAGATCATGGCGGTCTTCACGCAGCTCAATCGCGAGCAGGGCATCACGATCGTTCTCGTGACTCACGAGCCGGACATCGCTGCCTGCGCGCAGCGACTGGTGCAGTTCATCGACGGGCGCATCACGCGCGACGGCGCGGTGTCGCAACGCGCGCTCGCGGAAGCCGCGGTATGAGCGGGCGCATGCTGGTCGCGATGCTGATCGAGGCGCTGCACGCGATGCGCGCCAACGCGCTGCGCACCTTCCTGACCATGCTCGGGATGATGATCGGGGTCGCCGCCGTCGTGCTGATGACCTCGATCGGACAGGGCGCGCAGTTCCAGGTCGAGCAGCAGATCGCGACGATGGGCAGCCACATGTTCGTGATCCTCTCCGGGACGACGACTTCGGGCGGGCTTCGCACGGGAACCGGCTCCGCACCGACGCTCACGATGGGCGACGCGCAGGCGATCGCCGAGCTGCCTTCCATCGCCGCCGTCGCGCCCACCGCGCCGGGAACGGCGCAGATCGTCTACGGCCCGAACAACTGGAGCACAGCGGTGACCGGAACCACGCCGGACTATCTCCGGATCCGCGACTGGGACGTGGTCGCCGGCTTCCCGTTTTCCGACTCCGACGTGCGCTCGGCCACCCGCGTGGCGCTGCTGGGCGCGACCGTCGCCCAGAACCTGTTCGGCGACGAGGACCCGGTGGGCCGGACGATACGGATCCGTCAGAGCCCATTTATCGTCTCCGGCCTGCTCGCCCGCAAGGGGCAGACGCTGACGGGCCAGGACCAGGACGACACGGTGCTGATTCCGGTCACGACCGCCCAGCGCAAGCTGTTCGGCAGCCAGTTTCCCGGCAGCGTGCGGGCGATCGTCGCGCAGGCCACCGGCGAAGACGCGATGGACACGGCGCAGTTGGAGATGCAGCTGCTGCTGCGCCAGCGCCATCACCTCGCCGCGCACGCGGACGACGATTTCAACATCCGCAACCTGACTGCGGTGGCCAACACCGCGGCCGAGGTCGGGCGCGTGATGACGCTGATGCTCGGCGCGATCGCGTCGGTGTCGCTGCTGGTCGGCGGGATCGGGATCATGAACATCATGCTGGTGTCGGTGACCGAGCGCACGCGCGAGATCGGCATCCGGGTCGCGATCGGCGCGCGCCAGCGCGACATCCTGATGCAGTTCCTGCTCGAGGCGATCATCATCTCGATCGCCGGCTGCCTGGTCGGCATCGTGCTCGGCGTCGGCGGCGCGATGGCGGTCAACGGGCTGGCGCAGATGGCGGTGGTCGTGAGCGCCGGCGCCGCGCTCACCGCGTTCGCCGTCGCCGCAGGGGTCGGCGTGTTCTTCGGCTTCTATCCCGCCAACAAGGCGGCGCACCTGAAGCCGATCGAGGCCCTGCGGTACCAGTAGCCGCCGCTGCCGTCGCGGGCGCCGCCCCTCGTCATTCGACGGCCTTCACCTCCAGCTCGCGCAGGTGCCAGCGCGCCTCCTCGGCGCTCTCATAGATGTGCGGCGCGAGATTGCGCCGCTTCAGCGCCTCGCCCAGCTTCATGCGCAGGAAGCCGCTGGTCGTGTAGCGCGTGACGCCCGAGTAGTACTGCCGCTCCAGGGCCTGCACCATCGCGGTGTACTCGTCGAGCACGTCGGGCGTCAGCGTGAACCCCTCGTAGTTGACCACCGCGAACACCCGATGCCCGAGCGGCGCGACGTGCGCCTCGGCCTCCGCCCGGATCGCCTCGACGTCGCGCGCCGTCCGGACGGGGAAATGCTCGAGGTTGACGAACAGCACGTTCTGCTGCGGGTCGTAGTGGAAACGCTGCGCCAGCGGCACCTCGAGCAGCGAGTCCCGCAGCGCCATCGGGCCCGGCGCGAAGATGCGCTCGTCCATCGCCCGCGGCGCGCCCCGCACGATCGGCGCGAACGCCATTTGCGCCAGGATGTCGCGCTCGAGGTCGACGCCGGGCGCGATCTCGACCAGCTCGAGGCCGTCCGCGCCGAGCTCGAACACGCAGCGCTCGGTCACGTACAGCACCGGCTGGCCGCGGCGGTGCGCGACCTTGCCGCTGAAGGTGCGGTGCTCGACCTCGGTCACGAACTTGCGGGACCCACCCTCCTCCGAGATGCGCAGGCGGCCGTCCTCGACCGCGACGGTCAGGCGGCCCGCGTTGAAGCTGCCGACGAACACGAGCTTCTTGGCGGACTGGCTGATGTTGATGAAGCCGCCCGCTCCGGCGAGCTTGGGCCCGAACTTGCTGACGTTGACGTTGCCCTCGCGGTCGCACTGGGCGAGGCCGAGGAACGCGAGATCGAGGCCGCCGCCGTCGTAGAAATCGAACTGCGAGGGTTGATCGATGATCGCCTGCGTGTTGGTCGCCGCGCCGAAATTCAGGCCGCCGGCCGGAATGCCGCCGATGACCCCGGGTTCGGCGGTCAGCGTGATCAGGTCGATGATGCGCTCCTCGGCGGCGACGTTCGCGATGCCCTCCGGCATCCCGATGCCGAGATTGACCACGCTGTTGGGCCTGAGCTCGAGCGCCGCGCGCCGGGCGATGATCTTGCGCTCGTCGAGCGCGATCGGATGGATCGCCGCCATCGGCACGCGGATCTCGCCCGCGAATGCCGGGCTGTAGGGCTCGGCGAACGTCTGCCAGTGGTTTTCGGGGCGCGCGACCACCACGCAGTCGACCAGGATCCCCGGGATCTTCACCTGGCGCGGATTGAGCGAGCCGCGCTCGGCGATGCGCTCGACCTGCACCATCACGACCCCGCCGCTGTTGCGCACCGCGGTCGCGATCGCGAGCGCCTCGAGGGTCAGCGCCTCCTTTTCCATCGTGACGTTGCCGTCCGGGTCGGCGGTCGTGCCGCGCACGATCCCGACGTCGATCGGGAACGCCTTGTACAGCAGGTACTCGGAGCCGCCGATCGTGATCAGCTCGACCAGGTTCTCGGCGCTGCGCGAATTGAGCCTGCCGCCCCCGTAGCGCGGATCGACGAAAGTCCCGAGGCCGACCGAGGACAGATGCCCGGGCTTGCCCGCCGCGATGTCGCGGAACAGCTGCGAGATCACGCCTTGCGGCAGGTTGTAGGCCTCGATCAGGTTGCCGATTGCCAGCTTCTGCAGCTCCGGCACCAGGCCCCAGTGGCCCCCGATCACGCGCCGAACGAGGCCTTCGTGCCCGAAGTGGTTCAGGCCGCGGCGCTTTCCGTCTCCCTGCCCGGCCGCGTAGACCAGCGTCAGGTTGCGAGGCTTGCCGACCGACTGCAGGAACCGCTCCTCGGTCGACAGGTACAGCTCTTCCAGCGCCACCGCGATCTCCTCGGCGAAGCCGATGCCGACGAAGCCGCCGGTGGCCACGGTGTCGCCGTCGCGGATCAGGCGGACGGCATCGCGCGCCGAGACGATCTTGCCGCCCGCGGCCGAGTGCAGTGCGCCCAGCAGTGGATGGGTACTGTGCACGCGTCTCCTCCGGTCGCAGACCCCTGTTGGCTTCTACCGGATCGTAACCCGGGTGTCACGGCGGCGGTCGCGCGCGGCGCGCGTGCGGCCATCTGCGATGTAGCCGATTGCTGCTGCGCACAACCGGATCCCGGATCGGCGCCTCGCATTTGCGCCGGAAAGTGCGAAGGACGATGATTCAGCCGTAGCACGAGGTCGGCGGGCGCGCGTGCCTGTTCGATCTCGCGCCGTTGGACATTCCTAGAGGCTCCCATGACGCGGGACCCGATTTCGCGCCGATGGCACATCGTCCGGGTTGCGCTGGCGGGCTTGCTGCTCGTGCTGGCGGCCGCCGCGGTCGCCGGGGAGCGTCCGGTCGTCGTGCTTCACCTCGACGGCGTGATCAGCCCCGCGACCGCCGATTTCTTCCGTCGCGGCATGGAGCGCGCCCGCGAGCAGGATGCCGCGATGGTCGTGCTCGAGCTCGACACGCCGGGCGGCCTCGAGACCTCGATGCGCGAGATCATCAAGGACATCCTGAATTCCCCGATCCCGGTCGCGACCTGGGTCGGCCCCTCGGGCGCGCGCGCGGCGAGCGCCGGCACCTACATCCTGTATGCGAGCCATGTCGCCGCGATGGCGCCGGCGTCCAATCTCGGCGCCGCGACCCCGGTCGCGATCGGCGGCGGCGGCGGCCCCGCAACCCCGGCGCCGCCGACCGACAGCGGCCGCCCCTCGGGCAAGAGCGAGGCCGAGCGCGCCACGAGCACGGATGCGCCGCATGAAAAAGCGGTCAACGACTCCGCCGCGTACCTGCGCAGCCTCGCGCAGCTTCGCGGGCGCAATGCCGACTTCGCCGAGAAAGCCGTGCGCGAGGCGCGCAGCATGTCGGCCCAGGAGGCGCTGAGCGCGCACGTGATCGACCTGATCGCGCCGGACATCGACGAGCTGCTGAAGCGGGTCGACGGGCGAAAGGTCGCGCTGGGGTCGTCGACGGTCGAGCTGCAGACCGCCGGCGCGCCGCTGGTGCTGATCGAGCCCGGGTGGCGGACGAAGCTGCTGACGGTGGTTTCGAACCCGATGGTCGCGGTGGTGCTGATGATGCTCGGCGTCTACGGGCTGTTCATCGAGATCATCCACCCGGGCGCCGCCGTTCCCGGAGTCGCCGGTTCGATCTGCCTGCTGCTGGCGCTGTACGCGTTCCACCTGCTGCCGGTCAACTGGGCCGGCGTCGGCCTGATCCTGCTCGGCGCGGCGATGATGATCGCGGAGCTCTTCCTGCCGACCTTCGGCGTGATCGGCGTGGGCGGCATCATCGCGCTGATCGCCGGCACCCTGATGCTGGTCGACCCCGAGCTTCCGGGCTTCGGGGTTCCGCTCGCGTTCGTCACGGCGTTCGCGGCGCTCTCGGCGCTCGCGATCTTCGGCGCCGGCGGCTTCGCGCTGCGCGCAAGGCGACGTCCGATCGTCAGCGGCCGCGAAGCGCTCCTGGGCGCCGACGGTGTCGTCACGGTCAGCGCCATGGAAGAGACTTGGGCCCGCGTGCAGGGCGAGTCCTGGCGCGTCCGGTCGCCCCGGACGCTCTCGCCGGGACAACGCGTACGCGTGGTCGCCGTCGACGGACTGACGCTGCAAGTCGAACCGTCCGAGGCCGGCAAGCCCGCGGCCGACCACTGAGCGAGAGGACTTCCGCCATGTTTTTCGAACTGCCCATCGGCCTTGGCACCGTGCTGCTGCTGTTGCTGATCTTCGTCGCGATGTCGCTGCGCGTGCTGCGGGAGTACGAGCGCGGCGTCGTGTTCATGCTCGGCCGCTTCTGGCGCGTGAAGGGCCCCGGGCTGGTGCTGCTGATCCCGGGCGTGCAGCAGATGGTGCGCGTCGACCTGCGGGTCGTCACGCTCGACGTCCCGCCGCAGGACGTGATCTCGCGCGACAACGTCTCGGTCAAGGTCAGCGCAGTGGTCTACTTCCGCGTCGTCGATCCGCAGAAGGCGATCATCCAGGTCGAGAAGTTCCTGATGGCGACCAGCCAGCTCGCGCAGACCACGCTGCGGGCGGTCCTGGGCAAGCACGAGCTCGACGAGATGCTGGCAGAGCGCGAGCGCCTGAATCTCGACGTGCAGCGGATCCTGGACTCGCAGACCGACGCCTGGGGCATCAAGGTCACCAACGTGGAGATCAAGCACGTCGATCTGAACGAATCGATGGTGCGCGCCATCGCGCGACAGGCCGAGGCCGAGCGCGAACGGCGCGCCAAGGTCATCCACGCCGAGGGCGAGAAGCAGGCGGCGCAGACGCTCCTCGAGGCCGCGCAAATGCTTGCGCTCCAACCCGAGGCGATGCAGCTTCGCTACCTGCAGACCCTGACCCAGGTCGCCGGCGACCACAGCACGACGATCGTGTTCCCGGTGCCGATGGACCTGTTCCGCTCGCTCGGCGCCAGCAGCAAGGGCGCCGAGGCCGCGAGCTGACGATCGCGGCACCCTGGTAGCCGGCGTCATCCCGGGCTTGTCCCGGAGGTCCAGCCTGCCCTCGGGAGCCTGTTCCGAGGGTCGGTGCGGGACGGGGCGTGACGGGTTCGACGCATAATCCCGCATCGCCGCCGCCGTCCATCCCATGAGCCACGCCCCCACCGAGAACCTCAACGTCGCCTCCCTCGACCTGATGCCGTCCCCGGACGAGGTGAAGGCGCGCGTGCCCCTGACCGACGCGGCGGCGAGGACCGTGCTCGACGGCCGCGGCGCGCTGAGGTCGATCCTCGAGCGCAAGGACCCGCGCCTGTTCCTGATCGTCGGGCCGTGCTCGATCCACGACCCGGCCGCGGGCCTGGATTACGCGCGGCGCCTGAAACGCCTCGCCGACGAGGTCGCCGATTCGCTGTTGCTGGTGATGCGCGTGTATTTCGAGAAGCCGCGCACTTCGATCGGCTGGAAGGGCTTCATCAACGATCCGCGCATGGACGACTCGTTCCACATCGAGGAAGGCGTCGAGCGGGCGCGCAGCTTCCTGATGGAGGTCGCCGAGCTTGGCCTTCCCGCGGCGACCGAGGCGCTCGACCCGATCACCCCGCAGTACCTCGGCGACCTGATCGCCTGGACGGCGATCGGCGCGCGCACGGCGGAGTCGCAGACGCACCGCGAGATGTCGAGCGGCCTTTCCACGCCGGTCGGGTTCAAGAACGGCACCGACGGCGACATCGAGGTCGCGATCAACGCGATCGTGTCGGCGGCCCAGCCGCACAGCTTCCTCGGCATCAATGCCGAGGGCCGGTCGGCGGTGATCCGCACGCGCGGCAACCGCTACGGACACCTCGTGCTGCGTGGCGGCGGCGGGCGCCCGAACTACGATACGGTCAGCATCTCGATCGCCGAGAAAGCCCTCGCCCGCGCCCATCTGGCAGGCAACATCGTGGTCGACTGCTCGCACGCCAACTCGTACAAGCAGCCGGAGCTGCAGCCCCTCGTCATGACCGACTGCCTGCACCAGTTGCGCCAGGGCAACCGCTCGATCGTCGGGATGATGCTCGAGAGCAATCTCGAGGGCGGCAACCAGCCGATCCCCGACGACCTGTCGAAGCTGCGCTACGGCTGCTCGGTCACGGACCCGTGCATCGACTGGCCGACGACCGAGCACACCCTCCGTAGCGCACGCCAGCTGCTGGCGGACGTGATCGCGGACCGGCGCGCGCCCTGACCGTCCGGCGCGGGCCGGCGCGGTGTCCCTGCGCGCTATCCGGTGCCCGCCGGACTTTGCGCCTTGCTCTTGGTCCACTGCGGGCGCGAGAACCTACCCGGCGAGCGCCTGGCGCACCGCGGCGACCGCCCGCTCGACCGCGCGCTCGTCGGTCTGCCAGTTGCACACCGAAATCCGCATGCAGCGCCGCCCGCGCCACGTCGTATTGCTGAACAGCGCCTCGCCCGTCGCGAGCACCTTTTCGACGACGGCATCGGTGCGCCGGTCGTGATCGGCGTCCGAGGCCCCGGGCCGCGGATCGAGGAAGCGGACCAGCCCCTGGTTGATCCGCGGCTCCCAGACCATCTGCGCGCCGGGCAAGGCCGCGATCCCGGTCGCCAGCCCGCGCGCGCACCGGCAGCAGCGCTCGATCAGCTCCGCCACGCCGCGCCGGCCGAGCTGGCGGATCGCCGCGTAGGTCGGCACACCGCGGCCGCGGCGCGACCACTCCGGGTTCCAGTCCTTCTGCTCGCGCACCTGTTCGTTGTGCAGCGTGTAGCTGGCCTGGTACGCCATCGAGTCGCGATGCGCCGTCGCGTGCAGCGGCGCGACGAACGCATAGCCGCAGTCGTAGGGGACGTTGAGCCACTTGTGGCCGTCGGTGGCCCAGGAATCGGCCGCCTCGACGCCCGCCACCAAGTGCCGGAACCGCTCGCTGGCTCCGACCCAGAGACCGAACGCGCCGTCGACGTGGACCCAGGCGCCGAACCGGCGCGCGAGCGGGATCAGGTCGCGAAACGGATCGTAGGCGCCGATGTTGAGATCGCCCGCCTGCAGCAGCACGATCGTCGGCACCGCCGGTTCGCGGCGCAGCGCCGCTTCGAGCGTTGCCGCCCCGAGCCGGCCGGCATCGTCGCCAGGCAGGAGCTGCAGGGCGGTTGCGCCCAGCCCCAGCAGGCGCGCCGCGCGCTCGACGCTGCCGTGATACTGGTCGCTCGAGAGGATGCGGATTCTCGGCGCTCCGAACAGGCCGTCGCGCTCGACATCCCAGTCGCGGGCCGCGAGCAGCGACAGGCGCGCCACGGCAAGCGCCGTGAAATGCGCCATCTGGCAGCCGCTGGTCAGCGCGAAGCTCGCGTCCGCGGGCAGGCCCAGCAGGTCCTTGAGCCACGCGCCGCAAGCCTCCTCGATCACCGCTTCGGCCGGACCGCAGGAGTAGGAGGCCGCGTTCTGGTCCCAGGTGCCGGCGAGCCAGTCCGCCGCCAGGGCCGCCGGCAAAGAGCCCCCGATCACCCAGCCGAAGAACCGTCCGCCGGCGCTGCCGACGATTCCGCCGGCGGCGTCGCGCACCAGCTCGTCGACCACGCGTTCCGGCGCCATGCCCTCGTGCTGCAAGGGCTTGATCAGCCGCTCACGAAGCTGCGCGAGCGTCGCCGTCGCCGCCACCGGGGCGCGGTCGAGGTTCGCCAGGTACTCGGCCGCATGCGCGAACGCCCGTTGCAGGGCCGGACGGAACGCCGCGTCGTCGCTCATCGTGTCATCGCTCCGCAAGGTAGTGCCCGGTCTCGATCGGTATGCCGGGCTCCTGGAACGCGCGCAGCCGCGCTTCCTTGCTCTGGTCGGCGACCGTGCTGCGGGCCAGCTGGCGCTGATAGTCGGCCCACGAGTCGACGATGAAGCGCTCGGCGAAAATCCGATCGTCGGACAGGTCGCGATACAGGCGCCACCGGCGCGCCCCGTTGCGCCGGCGCAGCGTCCCGACCGCCTCCGATGCGTGCAGGAACGCCTCGCGGTCCGCGGAATCGATCCGGTACCGGATCTCGACCGCGACCGGTCCGGCCTCGGGCGCGAGCGCGTGCGAGAGGTCGAGCTGGGGTTCGGCGGGCGACAGCGTGACATCGCTCTCGACGCCGAAACGAACCCGATGGCGCCGGCCCCAGAAGACCGTGATCAGCATCAGGCCGCCGGCGGCCGCAAGGGCCAGCTCCGTGCCCGCGCCGCTGGCCAACGCGCCCCACAGGGCCGCGCCGCCGGCCATGAATCCCTGCGAACCCAGCATGTACAACGCGATCGTGCGCGAGCGCACCCAGGTCGGGATCGAAGTCAGCATCGCCGCGTTGAGCAGCGTGAGCGAGACGCTCCAGCTCGCGCCGCCGATCATCAGCACCGGGCACAACACCCAGACGCTGGTCAGCACGCCGCTCAGCACCAGCACGACCGCGTACGACACCGTCGCGACCGCGATGCTCGCCTCGAGCGCGAACCGCTGGCGCAACCACGACAGCGATACGCCCGCGATGATCGCTCCCACGCCGAGGCTGCCGATCAGCAGGCCGAAGCCCGCCGCCGAGGCACCCAGGCGCCCTTGCCCGACCACGGGCAGCAGCGCCCACAGCGCGCTCGCCGGCAGCATGAACGCCGCGGTCCGGATCACCGGCGCGCGCACGGCGCCCGCGTGCGCCGCGTAGCGCAGTCCGGAAAGGATGCCGCTCACGAGGCGCTCGGGAGGGAGTGCCGACGAAGGCGCAACCGACCGCCAGCGCCAGACGACTCCGAGCACCCAGGCGTACGCGACCGCGTTGACCAGGAAGACGAGCCCGGGGCTGGCCACCGCCTGCAGCACGCCTGCGATCGCCGGCCCGACCGCGCGCGCGATGTTGTAGGCGATCCCGATCAACGTCAGCGCCTGTGCGATCTCGTGGCGCGGCACCGACTCGCACATCGACGCCTGCCACGCGGGGCCGTTCAGCGCCAGACCGCTGCCCAGCAGGAACGTCAGCGCCAGCAGTCCCGACGGGCCGATCCAGCCCAGCATCGACGTCGTGGCGAGCGCGACACTTGCCAGCATCATGATGAGTTGCGTCGTGATCAGCAGCCGCCTGCGGTCGGTGAGGTCCGCCAGCACGCCCGCCGGCAGCGACCACAGGAACATCGGCAGACTGATGGCGGTCTGCATCAGCGCCACCAGCAGGGCCGATCGCGTCAGCGTGGTCATCAGCCATGCACCGGCCACGCTTTGCATCCAGATCGCCAGGTACACGCACAACGCCGCGAGCCACAGGCCGCGAAATGCGGCGTGACGCAGCGGCGACCAGGCCGCCGATGCCGCCGGCCGCGCCGCGCTCGCCGCGGCAACCGTCTCCGCCTCCGGTTCGAGATCGTCGACCTTGGGCTGGCTCGACATGATCACGTGGTCGCCCACGCCTGCACGGCACGTGCCGGCCCGGGGCATCCGCATCGCGCGAGGACGCGATGACCTGATCGAGGGCATGGACGTCCGTTGTGGACGAGGGTTTGCGGCCGCTTGGGCCGCATCGCTGCGCTCGACATGGTGTTTCTCCCGCGGGCCGACCGTATCGCGATCACGTCCCGTTTCCCGCCAGCCGCAAAAAGGTTACGCGCAGTAGAATGCCCCATCCAAATCCAGGTTGCATGGGCGCGACGGCGGCGGCACCGCCCCCGCGGCGCTGGCCAGACCATGAAAGTCCTGCTGATAGACGATCACTCGCTGATCACCGATGCGCTGAGCGCGCTGCTGCTCGACGTCGATCCCCAGGTGGAAGTCCACACCGCCGGCGACGCGCAGGGCGCGATGAAGCTGCTCGAGCAATATCCCGATGCCGACCTGATGCTGCTCGACCTGGGGCTGCCTGGAGCGACCGGCACTTCGCTGCTGGAGGCGATTGTCGCGCAGGCGCCCGACCTGAAGATTCTCATTTTGTCCGGAACACAGGATCAGCGCAGCGTGATGCGCACCCTGCAACTCGGCGCGGCCGGGTTCGTTCCGAAGTCGATGGCCACCGAGACGCTGGTTTCCGCGATCAAGTTCGTGCTGTCCGGCGGCGTGTACATCCCCGGCGACCTGCTCGAGGAGGCGCAGCGGCTGGGGCCGCTGTCCGGGCCGCCGCCGCGCGTGCACGACGTCGCGCCCGGCGGGCCGCGCGTCGCGCTGACCGAGAGGCAGGAACAGGTGCTGCAGCTGCTCGCGCGCGGGGCGCCGATCAAGATCATCTGCCGCGAGCTGGGCCTTTCCGAAGGGACGGTCAAGACGCACGTCACCGCGATCTACCGCGCGTTCGGAGCGTCGAACCGCACCGAGGCGCTGCTCGCCGCGCGCCGCAACGGCTACGACGTCGGTTAGGCGGCCCGGCACAAGGGCGCGTGCGGCGCCCCCGCACCGGCGCCCGTAAACCAATCCAGGTCGGCATCGCGGCCGGTGTCCGTTATTCACGCCGGCAAGTCTCGAATATTCGTTTCCGGACCCTCGCCGCGCCGGGACAGACTGCAGGGGCAGTCCTGTCGACGACGCCGGACCGGTTCCGCGCCCGGCGTCGCAGTCCCTGTTGCGCGATGCCGATCCTGGAGCGCCTGTACCCAAGCTTGGTCGTGACCCGTCACGGCCACCGGGTGACCTTTCGATCCTGCACCAGCCAGGATCTGGAGTTCGCCCGCGCGATCGCCCGCGCTGCGCTGCGCGCGGTCGCACGGGCCTGCGACGCCGGCACGGCGATCGTCCGCGATGAGACGGGCTGGCGCCGCCGCCTCGTCGAGCAGCTGCACGGCGCTCCGCATTCGGTGCTCGAAGTCGAGCGCGTCGCCGCCGGCCTCGTGACGTTCGAGCCCGCGCCGGAATCGATCCAGCTGCGCAGCCTGCTTCTGATGCCTGCGTTCCGCGACATCGGCGTCGGCACCGCGGTGCTCGCGCGCCTGAAGCGCGAGGCGCGGCGCGACGGCGTGCCGCTGCGCTGGTGCCTCGCCGCCGGCAGTCCGGCCAGCCAATGGGCCCAGCGCAGGGGCATGACGGTCACGCACGAGAGCGCAGGCCGCTGCTGCCTCGAGTATCTTGGGTGAACCGCAGCTCCGAAGGGCGGCGGAGCTGGACGCTTGGCGCCTGCACCTTGGTCAGCGCACCCGCTCCTCCCGGCCTTCGGCGGCCTCGGCGCTGCTTGCCGCGGGACCGGGCAGCGCGGACAGCCCGAGCGCCTCGACGACGGTCGCGTTGAGGACCGCCGCGTTCGCGGGCTTGGTCAGCACGATCGGCTCCTCGACCCGGCTGCGCGCGATCGCCGGCGCGGCCTCGGGGTTGTTCTCGATCCGGATTCGCATCTGGCGCTGGAATTCCGACATCACGTCGAGCGGATTGACCGCCGTCAGCATGATGACCGGCACCGGGAAGCCGACGATCTCGCGGATCCGGAACACGGCCTCCGCGCCGCCGACATTGTCGCCGAGATTCTGGTCGGCGATGATCAGGTCGACCCGCCGGTCGGACGTGAGCTTCTTGATCAGGGCCGCCGTGTACCCGGTCGACGACACGATGTCCGCGCCCCAGGATCGCAGAAGCCTCGTCAGGCTGTTCAAGATGCCTTCGTTGTCCTCGATCACGACGATCGTGTGGCCGGCGATCGAACGCAGCGCCGCGTCGGCCATATCGGCCATGATCTTGCGCCCCCGCCGGGGCGCCTTCGACGGCGGCACCTCGACGCGGAACACGGTGCCCGATCCCGGGCGCGTCGTGACGATCAGCGGATGCCCGAGCGCGCCGCAGATGCGCCTCACGATCGACAGGCCCAGGCCGTAGCCGCCGCCCGCCTCCGATTTCGAGCTTTCGCCGCGGTAGAACTCCTCGAAGATCCGGTCCAGCTCCTGCTGATGGATCCCGGGGCCGGTGTCCCACACCTCGAGGCTGATCAGGCCGTGGCGCCTGCGCGCGGCCAGCAGCACGCCGCCGCGCGCGGTGTAGCGCACCGCGTTGGCGAGCAGATTGCGCAGCACGCGCAAGAGCAGCATCTGGTCGGACTCGATCGCCCAGCCGCCCCGGCGGACCCGCAGGTCCAGGTGTTTCGCCGCCGCCTGCGGCACGAACTCCTGCTCGAGCACCGCGAAAACCTCGTCGAGCAGCACCTGCTGGGTCCGAGGCTGGATCGCGCCCGAGTCGAGGCGCGAGATCTCGAGCAGCTCTTCGACCAGTTTCGACAGCGACTCGACCGCGGTCGACAGGTTGCGCACGAGCGGCTCCAGCGGCCCCTGCGCGCGTTTGCGCAGCAGCGAGCAGTAGATCCCGATCGCCTGCAGCGGCTGACGCAGGTCGTGGCTGGCCGCGGCGAAGAATTGGGTCTTCGAGCGGGTCGCATTCTCGGCCGCGCGCCGGGCGTCCTCGGCGGTGCGCTTCTCGGCCATCAGCTGCTCGACCAGCACCTCGTTCTCGTAGTTGTTCTTCACCGCTTCGGCCATCGCGTCGCCGAAGTTGCGCCCGAAGAACAGCGTGAACGAGAACACGGCCAGCATCACGATCGCCGCCGTGTAGTAGGCCGGGTCCTGCTGCGCGATCATGCGCGCGATCAGCGGCAGCAGGGCGAGCGGCAGGAACGCGAACAACGCCGGACGATGGCCGGCGTAGAGCGTGAGCGACCCGAACGCGACGCCCAGGATCACCGCCACCAGCACCAGCTGCTGCAGCGGCGACTGCGGGGCATAGAACAGCACGCCCGCGGCGCCCCACAGACCCCCGGCAACGCCCGACATCACGACCCAGCGCCGCGCCCACGGCTGCACCCGGTCGACCCGCGGCCCGAGCTTGCGGAACGCGTGCGCCGCGCGCAGCCGCGCGAGCGACTCGAGCAGCATCGCGCTGAACCACGCCATCAACTGGACCTGGTCCTGCTTTTCCCAGAAGACGGCGACCAGGGCCACGCCGCCCACGATGCTGCCGAGCACCGACTGCGGCACCTGGCGATAGACGGAACCGATCACGCCCGCCAGGATCTTCTCCTGGCGCTGCTCGCGCGTCTCGCCGGCAATGCCGAGACGGGTCAACGGTCCGCCGTTCATGGCAGGATCATAAGGTCCGCGAGGCGCGCCGGCACGGGGCGCACGCTGCGGCACGGCGTTTCCGGCACCCCCGAACGCATTAGCGCAGCACGGGGTGCTGTTCGAAGGCGAGGGTTGCGCGCGTGCCGCGCACGATCAGCCGTGCCGCGGCGCCGACCGGCAAGGTCGCGCGCTGCTGCCGGTGCCCGAAGGGCAGCCCCGTCACGACCGGCACCCCCGACCGCAGGCGCAGCAGCTCGATCGCCTGCGGCAATCCGTAACCGTTGTCGTTCGGCATGACGGGTACGGGTTCGAAGTCCCCCAGCACGACCGCCTTCTGGCTCCCGATCACTCCGGCATGCATCAGCTGAAGCAGCATGCGCTCGACCCGGTACGCCGCCTCGTTGACGTCCTCGAGGAAGAGGATGCCGCCGCGCACCTGCGGCACATACGGAGTGCCCAGCAGCGCGCACAGCACGGTCAGATTGCCGCCCCAGAGCCGTCCACGCACGTCGAGCTCGGCGGCTTCGGATTCGAATTCCACCTCGTGCCGCGGATTGGAGATCGCTGCGAAGAAGTTCGAGGTCGTGAAGTCGTGGGTGGCGCCGTCGGCGAAGTCGGACGCCGAAGGGCCCTGGAAGCTGACCCCGCCGGCGCGCGCCAGGTAGGCGAGATTGAACGCGGTGAAGTCGCTGTAGCCCACCAGGATCGGCTGCGCGGCGCGGATCGCGTCGTAATCGATCCGGTCGAGCAGCCGCGACAGTCCGTAGCCCCCGCGGGCCGCCACCGCGACGTCGAGCGTGCGGTCGGCCGCGAACCGCTGCAATTCGGCGAGCCGCAATTCGTCGGGGCCGGCGAAGCGCTGGTGCCGCTCGAACACACCCTCGGCAGCGCACACCCGCCAGCCCCGCGCGGTGAAATACTGCGCGGCGCGGTCGACCACGGCGGGATCGGGCAGGAATCCCGAAGGGGCGAAGAACCCGACCGCCCTAGCCCTGGTCATCGCGGACTTCGCCCTCTTCGAGGCGCTGGGGCGGGTCGCGCGTGTCGCCGCGGTTGTCCGCCCGCCGCTCGGCGAAAAAGCTCGACAGCAGCCGCGCCGATTCGCTCGCCAGCACCCTGCCCCGAACCGTCGAATGGTGGTTCAGGCGCGGCTCGGCGAACAGGTCGACCACACTGCCGCAGGCGCCGGTTTTGGGGTCCGGTGCCCCGAAAACGAGCCTTGCGATGCGTGACTGCTGGATCGCGCCGGCGCACATCGCGCACGGTTCCAGCGTTACGTACAACGCGCAATGGCTGAGCCGGTAGTTGCCCAGCAGCTCGGCGGCGGCGCGCAGCGCCTGGATCTCGGCATGCGCGGTCGGGTCGGAGTTGCCGATAGGCTGGTTGAAGCCGGTCGCGATGACCGTGCCGTCCTTGACGACGACGGCACCGACAGGGACTTCGCCCAGCGCCCAGGCGTTGCAGGCCTGGTCGAGCGCCAGGCGCATGAAGACGGCATCCGGGTCGCCTGGCCCGGTGGCCGACTCGCTGACTTCGATCGCTTCCGCGGCCCTGGCCAGCCAGTGGGCCTGGAGCGCGTCGCGCTCGCGCTCGCGCTGCTCGCGCGTCACCGCGATTCGATCCTCAACGGCACGTCCAGGCCGTTGTTCCGACGAACAATTCCACGGGTGCAGGTCAGGTCCACCGTCATGTCTGCCGGCAAGCGCGGGATTGCCGCCAGCCAATGTCATCGCCCGACGCAATGTTAAACCCGATGTCGAAATCGGGAGCCAGGCGGCCGACGCTACTGCCTGCCCGCGAACCCCGAAAGGATCCGCCTCATTCCCACTCGATGGTCGCCGGCGGCTTGCTCGATACGTCGTAGACCACGCGGTTGATGCCGCGCACTTCGTTGATGATCCGGTTCGACACCCTGGCCAGCAGCTCGTGCGGCAGCGGCGCCGCGTTCGCGGTCATGAAGTCCTGCGTCTGCACCGCGCGCAGCGCGATCACCCAGTCGTAGGTACGCCCGTCGCCCATCACACCGACGCTCCTGACCGGCAGAAAGACCGCGAACGCCTGGCTGGTGCGCTCGTACCAGCCGCTCAGGCGCAGCTCTTCGATCAGGATCGCATCGGCCCGCCGCAGCAGGTCGGCGTACTCGCGCCTGACCTCGCCGAGTATCCGGACCCCGAGCCCGGGACCCGGAAACGGGTGCCGGTAGACCATTTCGTGCGGCAGCCCGAGCGAGACGCCGAGGGCGCGCACCTCGTCCTTGAACAGATCGCGCAGGGGCTCGAGCAGCTTCAGGCGCAGCGTGTCGGGCAGCCCGCCCACGTTATGGTGCGACTTGATGGTCATGGCCTTCTTCGACTTGGCGCCGGCCGACTCGATCACGTCGGGATAGATCGTGCCCTGCGCCAGCCACTTCGCCCGCGGCAGCTTCGCCGCCTCCTGCTGGAACACCTCGACGAACTCGCGCCCGATGATCTTGCGCTTGTGCTCGGGGTCGGTCACGCCGGCGAGCCGGGCCATGAAGCGCTCCGAGGCATCGACGTGCACGAGGCGCAGCCCGAAATGGCGCTCGAACGTCGCGACCACCTGGCTGGCCTCGTCCAGGCGCAGCAGGCCGTTGTCGACGAACACGCAGGTGAGCTGCCGGCCGATCGCGCGCTGGATCAGGACCGCCGCGACCGACGAGTCGACGCCCCCCGACAGCCCGAGGATGACCTCGTCGCTTCCGACCTCCGCCCGGATGCGCTCGATCGCTTCCAGCGCGTAGTCGGGCATGTTCCAGTCGCCGTCGCAGCCGCAGATCTCGCGCACGAAGCGCGTCAGGATCGCGCCGCCCTGCCGCGTGTGCGTGACCTCGGGGTGGAACTGCACCGCGTAGAAGCGGCGCTTCTCGTCGGCCATCGCCGCGACCGGGCAGTTGTCGGTCGACGCCATCAGGCGGAAGCCCGGCGGCATCTCGACCACCTTGTCGCCGTGACTCATCCAGACCTGCAGCAGCCCCTCCCCGGACGGGCCGCTGGCGTCCTGCAGCGCTTCGAGCAGGCGCGTATGTCCGCGCGCCCTCACCTGCGCATGGCCGAACTCGCGCTTGGCGCCGAGCTCGACCCGGCCGCCGAGCTGCTGCGCCATCAGCTGCATGCCGTAGCAGATGCCCAGCACCGGCACCCCGAGCCCGAATACCGCGTCCGGCGCCTTGTCGGTCGTCTCTTCGTAGGCCGACTGATGGCTGCCCGACAGGATGACCCCCCGCGGTGCGAACGCGCGGATGAAAGCCTCGCCGACGTCGCAGGGATGGATCTCGCAGTAGACCTGCGCCTCGCGCACCCGGCGCGCGATCAGCTGCGTGAACTGCGAGCCGAAATCCAGGATCAGGATGCGCTGATGGCGTCCCGTCCCCCGCTGCTCGTCATTCGGCACGATAGTTCGGCGCTTCCTTGGTGATGCGGACGTCGTGCACGTGCGACTCGCGCATGCCCGCGTTGGTGATCTCGACGAACTCCGCGCGCGTGCGCATCTCGTCGATCGTGCGGCAGCCGCAATAGCCCATGCTCGAGCGGACACCGCCGGCGAGCTGGTAGATGATCGCCACCGCGCTGCCCTTGAACGGCACCATGCCCTCGATGCCCTCGGGCACCAGCTTGTCGACGTTGCCCTCGTTGTCCTGGAAGTAGCGGTCGGCGGCGCCGCGCTGCATCGCGCCGAGGCTGCCCATGCCGCGATAGGTCTTGTAGGAACGCCCCTCGTACAGGACCATCTCGCCCGGCGCCTCCTCGGTGCCGGCGAACATGCCGCCCATCATCACGGTCGACGCGCCGGCCGCGAGCGCCTTGGCGACGTCGCCCGAGTAGCGGATGCCGCCGTCGGCGACGATCGGCACCCCGCTGCCTTCGAGCGCGCGCGCGACATTGGCGATCGCGGTGATCTGCGGCACCCCGACGCCGGCCACGATCCGCGTGGTGCAGATCGACCCGGGACCGATCCCGACCTTGACGCCGTCGGCGCCGTGCTCCGCCAGCGCGAGCGCGGCGGCGCCGGTGGCGATGTTGCCCCCGATCACGTCGACGTGCGGGAAATTGCGCTTGATCCAGCGCACCCGGTCCAGCACGCCGCGCGTGTGGCCGTGCGCCGTGTCGACGACCAGGGCGTCGACACCCGCCTTCACCAGCGCGTCGACACGCTCCTCGTCCGCATCGCTGACGCCGACGGCGGCGCCGACGCGCAGCTTGCCGAGCTCGTCCTTGGCCGCGAGCGGATGCTCGGTCGCCTTGGTGATGTCCTTGACCGTGATCAGGCCCCGCAGCTCGTCGTTGCCGTCGATCACGACCACGCGCTCGAGGCGGTGCCGGTGCATCAGCGCCTTGGCGTCTTCGAGGGTTGCACCGTCGCGCACGGTCACCAGGCGCTCGCGCGGCGTCATGATCTCGCGCACCGGCGCGTCGAACCTCGTTTCGAAGCGCAGGTCCCGGTTGGTCACGATCCCGACCACGCGCCTGCCGTCGATCACCGGCAGGCCGGAGATGCGGTGAGTCCGGGTGAGCTCGATCACGTCGCGCACCTTCATGTCGGGCGGGATCGTGATCGGGTCGCGCAGCACGCCGGCTTCGTGGCGCTTGACCTTCAGCACCTCGGCCGCCTGCTGCCGCGGCGACAGATTCTTGTGGATGATGCCGATACCGCCTTCCTGGGCCAGCGCGATGGCCAGCCGGGCTTCGGTGACGGTGTCCATCGCGGCGGACACGAGCGGCAGTTTCAACGCGATGCGGCGGGTGAGCCGCGAGGTGAGGTCGGTCTCCCTGGGCAGTACGGCGGAATACGCCGGAAGCAGGAGCACGTCGTCGAAGGTCAGTGCCTTTTCGATCAAACGCATGGCAATCCTTGAGACGCAAAATCGAATTATACGTGCTCGTTACAGCGGTTTTCGAAGCCTCCACGCGCCTTGAGCGGCGCCTAGAATCGTGCCTCGAAGCGGCCCGGCCGCCATGATGGACAGGAGTGCTGCATGAAGCCCAAGGCCTTCGCCCCGACATCCCGCCTGGTCCCGATCGCGCTGGTCGCCGCGCTCGGTTCCGGGCTCGCTCCTTTTCCGCAGCTCGGCCCGTGGTCGCTGTCGCTGATCGCGCCCGCGCATGCGCAGTGGATCTGGCGCGACGAAAAAGGCAACAAGGTGATCTCCGACTCCCCGCCGCCGCCAAACGTGAAGGCGGCCGACATCCTGCGCCAGCCGAGCGGCTCGGCGCTCCCGCCCGAAGGCGAAGCCGCGCCGGCGCCCGGGCAGGCACCCGCCAGGGCGCAAGCCGCGCCGGCGCGTAAGACCGTCGCCGACCAGGAACTGGAGTTCCGCAAGCGCCAGCAGGAACGTGAAAAGGCCGAGGCCAAGCAGGCCGCCGATGAGGCGCGCGCGGCCCGCCAGGCCGAGGAGTGCCAGCGCGCCCGCGGCTACGTGCGGGCGCTCGAGGACGGCACGCCGCTGGTGCGAACCGAGTCCGATGGCAGCCGCAATTTTCTCGACGACGAGCAGCGGGCGGCGGAGATGAAGCGGGCGCGGGAGGCTGTCTCGCAGCTCTGCGGGTAGGACTCCGCGCCGCGGACAACCCTCACCCCCGCCCTCTTCCGCAAGCGGGAGAGCCTCCTGCCGCGGCGGCTGCACACGGACCATGAACCGCGTGCCAGCAAGAATGACGCCCGTGAATGCCGCGGGGGGTGCTCGAGGGGGGGCGCAGCCACCCCTCGAAGCCGATCCTCCCGCTTTTCGGTTCCGACGGGCACATCGCCAAACGGCGGCGTTGTCGCCCGTCGAAGCCGTGGTTC
>CAZEIW010000186.1:0-65462 GCA_964512305.1 uncultured Burkholderiaceae bacterium
GCCCCACGCACGGCCCGTCGACGCAGCGCCCGTCGGCCGGCTCATAGACCGCGCCGTGCGTCGCGCAGATGAGGAACCGTCCCTCGGCGTCGAACACCTGGCCGGGCAGCCAGTCGAGCTCCATGGCAACGTGCGCGCAGCGGTTGAGGTACCCGTAGACGCGCCCGCCATGGCGGATCACGAAGCCGCTGGCGGCACGGCCATCGGCCATCAACTCGAAACGCACCGCGGCGCCGCCCTCGCGCAGCGCGCCCGATTCGCACACGGCGGTCAGCCCGGGATCAGCCATCCGCGCAGGGCAGGCACCGAGTCCACGAGCGCCATCGGTGAGAGGGCCGCGAGCTGCGCCCGCGGATGCGCACCGTACGTCACGCCGACGGCGGCCACGCCGGCGGCCGCAGCCATCTGCAGGTCGTGCGTGGTGTCGCCGATCATCACCATCCGCGAAGCCGCCACGTCGAGCTCCTCGGCAAGCTCGAGCAGCATGGCCGGATCGGGCTTGGGCGCGGTCTCGTCGGCGCAGCGCGTGGCACTGAAGTGCCCCGCCAGCCCGGCGGCTTCGAGGGCGCGTGCGAGTCCCGCGCGCGTCTTGCCGGTGGCGATCGCCAGCGGCACTTCGCGCTCGCGCAGCGCATCGAGCAGCCCGCGCACCTGCGGGAACAGCGCGACCTGGCTTTCGCCGGCGAGATAGTGCGCGCGGTAGCGCGCCGCGAATTCCGGGAAGCGGCTGCTCGACAGCTCCGGCACCGCTCTTGCGAGCGCGTCGGCCAGCCCGAGCCCGATCACGTGCGATGCGCGCTCGAAGTCCGGCACCGTGAGCCCCAGGTCGGCGGCGGCCTGGCGGATCGCCGCGGCGATCAGCGCGGTCGAGTCGACCAGCGTGCCGTCCCAGTCGAAGACCACCAGGTCGAAGCGGTCGATCACCGGATCCCGTGCAGGAAGGCCGCGCACTCGGGCGGCAGCGCGGCGTCGATCGCGATCGGCTCGCCGCCGACCGGATGCGACAGCCGCGTCGAAGCGGCATGCAGGAACATGCGTCCCAGGCGGGCGCCGAACTCGCCTCGCGCGGCGCGGCGGTTGAGCTCGAAATCGCCGTACTTGTCGTCGCCGACGATCGGGAACCCCAGGTGCGCCAGGTGGACCCGTATCTGGTGCGTGCGGCCGGTCTTCAACTCGGCCTCCAGGAGGGAGAAGCCGCGCAGGCGCGCTTTGAGCGTGAAGACGGTGTGCGCGGCGGCGCCGTCGCCGCCATCGACCACGACCCGCCGCTCGCCCGAGGCATTGACGTACTTCTTCAGGGCCAGCCGAACGTGCTGCCGCTCGTTGACCCAGTCGCCGGCAACCAGCACGAGATAGCGCTTGTCGACCTGGCCCTCGCGCATCTGAAGGTGCAGGCCGAGCAGTGCGCGGCGCGACTTGGCGAGCACCAGGACGCCCGAGGTCTCGCGGTCGAGGCGGTGGCCCAGCTCGAGGAAAGGCTGGTTGGGCCGCGCCGCGCGCACGCGCTCGATCAGCCCGTGCGCGATGCCGCTGCCTCCGTGCGCCGCGACGCCGGACGGCTTGTCGACCACCAGCAGATGCTCGTCCTCGAAAAGGATCGGCGGCATCGCCACAATCGCGGGCTGCGCGGGCGGCGTGCCCGCCGCGACCCTCAAGGGCGGAATGCGCAGCTCGTCGCCCGCCTGCAGGCGCCGGTCCGCCTCGGCCCGACCGCGATTGACCCGGACCTCGCCGCTGCGGACGATGCGGTAGACATGGCTTTTGGGTACGCCCTTGGCGAGCCTGAGCAGGAAGTTGTCCAGGCGCTGGCCGGCCTGTTCCGGCCCGACCGTCAGGTAGCGGACCGCGGCTGGCGCGGCTGGCGGCGGTGGGTTCGCGGCCGCCGGCGCCCGCGCCGCGCCGGACTTGCGGGGCGGCGTCGCCCGATCGCTGCCGCGAGAAGCGGCCTTCTCCCCCGATCGGCGGCCGGCCCGTGTTTTGCTTTGGAGGTCCATCTTGCCTATACTTAAGGCCGGTTGGAGGCAGCCGCAAAGGGTTGCCGCGCCCGCGAAGCGGGATTCCAACCGGTTGCGATTGTAGCGGCGCCCAGCGCGCCCGACTTCCCGGCGCACACCGCGCCGGCCTGGCGGACGGTCGCGACCATGGGTGCGCCGTGCGCGGTGCGCATGGCGCGTAGGAAGCGGGGGGCGGCGGTCGCCGGACATGGTCCGCGCCCGAGCCCATTCCATTTTGAACCAGGGTGCGCGCCGCCTGTCGTCGATGTGGCTGGCGGCACCTGCCGAATTCGGACCAAGCGCAGAGCCGCTCAAAAATCGGCGTGCCTGAGGGCGTGCCGGTCCCGGCGGATACCGACGCCATAGCCGGTCGCATCGAAACCGCGAAATCTCCGTGCCAAGCCAAGCCATGATTCCGATCGATCGTTCGCTCGCGGCCTGCGGCCGCGACGCGACACCCGCCGGGCGCTCGCGCGCCGGGCGGGTCCTCGGAGTCGCCTTGACGGGCCGGGGTCCTCACCGCGGGTCGCCGCGCGCCTGATCCGGATCGGCACACGAGCGCCCCGAAAGAGGCGCCAGGAGTGCTGATGAAGCGCATGTTGTTCAACGCGACGCACGCGGAGCAGTTGCGCGTCGCGATCGTCGACGGCCAGAAGCTGCTCGATCTCGACATCGAGACGACCGGCCGCGAGCAGCGTAAATCCAACATCTACAAAGGGGTCGTGACGCGGGTCGAGCCCAGCCTCGAGGCCTGCTTCGTCGACTACGGCGAGGAGCGGCACGGATTCCTGCCCTTCAAGGAGATCTCGCGCCAGTACTTCAAGCCCGGGGTCGACGTCGGCCGGGCCCGCATCAGCGACGCCATCGCCGAAGGCCAGCAGCTGATCGTCCAGGTCGAGAAGGAGGAGCGCGGCAACAAGGGCGCTGCCCTGACCACGTTCATATCCCTCGCGGGGCGGTACCTGGTGCTGATGCCGAACAACCCGCGGGGCGGGGGCGTCTCGCGGCGGGTCGAGGGCGACGACCGGCAGGAGCTGCGCGAGGCGATCGACCAGCTCGACCTGCCGCAGGGGATGAGCGTCATCGCGCGCACGGCCGGCATCGGCCGGGCGGTCGAGGAACTGCAATGGGACCTCAAGTACCTGCTGCAGCTGTGGAAGGCGATCACCGATGCGGTCGCGCAGGTGAAGGCGCCCGAGCTGATCTACCTCGAGTCGAGCCTGGTGATCCGCGCGATCCGCGACTACTTCAATCCCGACATCGGCGAGATCCTGATCGACACCGAGGAGGTCTACGAGCAGGCGAAGACCTTCGTCGACCTGGTGATGCCGGACGTCGCGCCGCGGGTCAAGCGCTACAAAGACGACGTGCCGCTGTTTTCGCGCTTCCAGATCGAGCACCAGATCGAGAGCGCGCATTCGCGCACCGTCGCCCTGCCGTCGGGCGGCGCGATCGTGATCGACCACACCGAGGCGCTCGTGGCGGTCGACGTCAACTCGGCGCAAGCCACGCGCGGCGCCGACATCGAGGAAACCGCCACCCGCACCAATCTGGAGGCGGCCGAAGAGGCCGCCCGGCAGCTGCGCCTGCGCGACCTCGGCGGCCTGATCGTGATCGACTTCATCGACATGGAGGAGGGGAAGAACCAGCGCGCGGTCGAGCAGCGCCTGAAAGACGCTCTGCACTTCGACCGTGCGCGGGTGCAGATGGGCAAGATCTCGCGCTTCGGGCTGATGGAGCTGTCGCGCCAGCGGCTGCGTCCGGCGCTCAGCGAAGGCAGCCATATCACCTGCCCGCGCTGCAACGGCGTGGGCCAGGTACGCGACACCGAAAGCTCGGCGCTGCACATCCTGCGCATCCTGCAGGAGGAGGCGATGAAGGAGAGCACGGCCGCGGTGCACGCCCAGGTGCCGGTCGACGTCGCCACGTATCTGCTCAACGAAAAGCGCGCCGACATCACGAAGCTCGAAGCCCGGCTGCGGGTGTCGGTGGTGCTGGTCCCGAACAAGTTTCTCGAGACGCCGCACTACAGCATCGAGCGCCTGCGGCACGACGACGAGCGCCTCGACCAGCCCGCGGCGAGCTACGACCGGGTGATCGCTCCGCCGGCCGAGGAGCCGTACACCATCGCCCATGCCGAGCCGCGCAACCGGCGCCAGGAAGCCGTGGTCAAGGGCATCGTGCCGGATACGCCGGCACCGGTGATCGTGCCGTCGCCGATGGCGTCGCCGACGCAGCCGGCAAGCGGCAACGGCGCAGCGCTTCCCCAGACCTCGCTGTGGACCCGGTTCAAGGCCTGGTTCGGTGCCACGGAAACAGCGCCGGCGCCCGTACCGGTCAAGACCGCGCCGCGGACGGCCGAAAAGCGGCCCGATGGCGAGGCAGGCGAGCGTGCCCGGCGCGGCCGGGGCGAGCGGCGCGGCGAGCGCCAGGATGGCGGACGGCGAGGCGAGCGGCGCGACCGGCGGCCGGAACGCGGTGCTCGTGAGGAGCGCGGCGAGCGCAACGAGCGTGGCGAGCGCGGAGAGGCCCCGCGCGAGCAGGCCGAGAGCGGCGGACGGCGCGAGCCGCGACGCGAGGACAAGCCTCAGGCACGAAAGGAGCGGGGCGAGCCGGGCCGCGGTGGCGAGGCGCGGCGCGATCGCCCGACGGCGCCTGCGGCGTCCGCGGGGTCCGTGGGAGAGGCCGCGACGGTCGAATCCAGCGAAGCGCGCGGCGAGGCGGGCGGATCGCGCCGGCGGCCGCGGCGCGAGCAGGAAAAACCCGCAGGCGCGGCGGCAAGAGTCGAGGATTCCGCGCTGGTTCCGGCAGCCGCCGCGGCGGTGGCGGGTGCGGCCGGGGAGCCCGGCGTAGCGGGAACCGAAGCGCCAGCGGTGCCACCGGGCGCCGGCGAGCCCCCGCTGAGCGATGCTGCCGCCGGCGAAGAGCGGCGCGGCCGCCGCCGCCGCCGCCGTGGCCGCGGCGGCCGCGGCGGCGAGCGCGCCGATTCCGGTGGTGTCGACGCTCATGCGGCCAGCGATGACGTGGAGCTCGAGACCGACGAAGCGATCGTGCACGAAGCCGGACCGGCTGAGGCACCGCGCGCGGAGCCCGAGCTGTCGGCCGGCGCGAAGGAGCCCAGCGTCGACGCAAAGGCGGAATCGCCGACGCCGGTCATTGCCGGCCAGGCGATGGCGGCGGTGGGAGGCGTGTCCGCCGCAGCCGCCGCAGCCCAGGTGCCGGTCGAACCCGCGCCGCTCAAGCTGTCCGAGATCCTGCCGGTTCTCGAAGCGGCCGGCATGCAGCTCGCGCAGACCGACCCCTCGAAGCTGGCCGAGGTCCAGGCCCGGATCGCGAGCGAACCCAGGGCGGCGCGCGTCGTGCGCGAACGCCCGGTGTCGTTGCCGCAGGAGGAAGGTCCGCTGGTCCAGGTGGAGACGCGGGGCGGCTGAACCGCAGCTCCGAGAGGCGGCGGAGCCAGACGTTTGGCGCCGGTCGCTTCGGAACCGACGCTCCGCCTCAGACCGTGCGGCCTCCGTCGACGGGAAATTCGACCCCGGTGATGAAGGCCGCGTCGTCCGAGGCGAGGAACACTGCCGCCTTGGCGACGTCGTCCGGGCGGCTCAGGCGTCCGAGGGGAATGCCGGCGACGAAGCGCTTGCGGTTTTCCGGCGTATCCGGCATGCCCATGAAGGCTTCCAGCAGGCCGGTCTCGCCCATCACGGGGCAGATCGCATTGACGCGGATGCCGTCGGGCGCGAGCTCGACCGCCATCGATTTCGACAGCAGGTTGACGGCGGCTTTCGAGCCGTTGTACCAGGTCAGCCCCGGTCGCGGCCGGATGCCCGCGGTCGACCCGATGTTCAGGATCACCCCGCGCCGCCGCGGTCGCATCACCGGAACCGCGGCAAGCGCCATCAGGTAGATCGATTTCACGTTGATCGCGTAGACGCGATCGAAGCTCGCCTCGTCGACCTCGAGCATCGGCTGGTTGCGATGCGTCCAGCCGGCGTTGTTGACGACGATGTCCAGCGCGCCGAAGCGCTGCAGGGTAAAGTCCACCAGCGCCTCGACGTCGGCGCGGCGCGCCACGTCGCAGGCGAACGCGGCCGCCCCGCTGCCGAGCTCGGCCGCGACGGCGGTGGCACCCTCGAGGTTGATGTCGGCCAGCGCCACCCGCGCGCCTTCGGCCACGTAGAGCCGCGCGATCGCCGCGCCGAACCCGCTCGCCGCCCCCGTCACGATGGCTACCTGCCGATCCAGTCTCATGAGTTGCTCCGGGCTCCCGTCCGCCTGATCCAAGGCTATTTTGAACCGGCGTCGCGGGCGCTGCCGACCTGCGCGTCGGCGCATGCCGCGGTCCGGAGTTGCCGCGGCCGCCGCCTTGGGTAACATCCATGATCCGGGACTCGACATGACCGACCGCGTAATACCCCTACTGGACACGCGCACGCGCCGCCTGCGCGCGCCGATGAAGCCCGATGCCGCCGCAGCCGAGCCGGTGGCGGCCGACGGGCGCGTGGTCGACACGCTCGGGCGGCCCGTGCGTGATCTTCGAATCTCGGTCACCGATCGCTGCAACTTCCGCTGCGTGTACTGCATGCCGAAGGAGGTGTTCGACCGCAGCTACCGCTTCCTGCCGCACGCCGAGTTGCTCAGCTTCGAGGAGATCACGCGGCTGGCGCGCCTGTTCGTCGAGCACGGGGTCGAGAAGATCCGGCTGACCGGCGGCGAGCCGTTGCTGCGCAAGGACCTGGAAAAGCTGATCGAGATGCTCGCGCGCATCACGACGCGCAGCGGCGCGCCGCTCGATCTGACCCTGACCACGAACGCGTCGATCCTGGCGCGCAAGGCGCGCTCGCTCGCCGACGCCGGGTTGCGCCGGATCAGCGTGTCGCTCGACGCGCTCGACGACGCGGTATTCCGGCGCATGAACGATGTCGATTTCCCGGTCGCCGACGTGCTGGCCGGCATCGACGCTGCGGCGGCGGCCGGCCTCGGGCCGGTCAAGGTCAACATGGTGGTCAAGCGCGGCGTCAACGACGGGCAGATCCTGCCGATGGCTCGCCACTTCCGTGCCCTCGGTCATGTGCTGCGCCTGATCGAGTTCATGGACGTCGGCAACTCCAACGGCTGGCGCCTGGATGACGTCGTTCCCTCGGCCGAGGTGATCGCGCGCATCGACGCCGAAATGCCGCTCGAGCGCGTGCCGCCGAACTACGCCGGCGAGGTCGCCGATCGCTGGCGCTACCGCGGCAGCGACGCCGAGGTCGGCGTGATCTCCAGTGTCACGCAGGCGTTCTGCCGGGATTGCACGCGCGCCCGGCTGTCGACCGAGGGCCGTCTCTACCTCTGCCTGTTCGCCGAGCAGGGCTACGATCTGCGTGCGCCGATGCGCGGCGGCGCCGCCGACGCGGAGATTTCGACGGCGATCGGGCGTATCTGGCGCGCGCGGGCCGACCGCTACTCGGAGCTTCGGAGCCTGGCGACCGCCGGAGCCGCCGCCTCGACCCGCAAGATCGAGATGTCCTACATCGGCGGCTGACGCCGCCGCCCGAACCCGGTGGAAGGACGAGCCATCGAACCCGCCCCCGCCCCGGCGAAGTTCCTGAGTGACAGTGCCTGACGACCGTCCGCCGATCGAACTGACGCTCGCGGAGGCGTTTGCCGAGATCACCCGGCGCCTGCTGCCGATCGACAGCGCCCAGCGGGTCGCGGCGCGGGTCGCCGCGGGACGGGTCCTTGCGCACGACGTGGTGTCGCGACTCGATCTGCCGGCGTTCGACAATTCCGCGATGGATGGCTACGCGCTGCGCGCTCGCGACGCGCGCGGCGGGCGGGTCGAGCTTCGCGTGACCGGGCACGCGCGGGCCGGTCACGGGTTCGGCGGCATGGTCGGTTCCGGCGAGTGCGTCCGAACCATGACCGGCGCGCCGATGCCCGAGGGCACCGACGCCGTCGTGGCGCTGGAGGACGTCGAAGCGGCGACCGCAAGCTCGGTCGTGCTGCACGGTCCGGTCGCACCCGGCACCCATCGGCGCCTGCGCGGCGAGCACGTGCACGCGGGCGACGCGGTGCTGCGCCGCGGGCGCCGGCTGCGCGGCTGCGACCTCGGGCTGGCGATCGGCGTCGGGGTCGACCAGCTGACGGTCTTCCGGCCCTTGCGCGTGGGCGTGCTGTCGACCGGCGACGAGCTCGCCGATCCGCCCGCGGCACTTCCGAAGGCCGGCGGCTACGACGCCAACCGCCCGTTCCTGCTGGCGTCGCTCGAGCGCCACATGATGGCCGCGTTCGACCTGTCGATCTGCCCCGATGACGGCAGCGCCTTCGCGCGCGCCGTCGAGCGTGCGTTCGAGCTGAACCTGGACGTCCTGCTCACCACGGGCGGTGCCGCGCAGGGCGACGCCGATGTCGTGCGCCGCTTCGGCGGCGTCGAATTCCTGTGGCTGAATTTCCGGCCCGGGCGCGGCCTCGCGCTCGCGCAGCTGCGGCAGGCGGCGCGGTCGCTGCCGCTGATCGGCCTGCCCGGCAACGCGGTTGCGGCCTACGTGATGTTCCACCTGCTGGCGCTGCCGTCGCTGCTCCATCTGGCGGGCGCGCATGCGAGTCTTGCGCCGCACATCGAGCTGCCGCTGGCCTGCGACCTCGGCGCCCTGCCCGACCGGATCGACTACCGGCGCGCCCGCCTGGTGCGCGACTCCGGCGGGCGCCTGGCGGTCGAGCCGTTGCGCGACCAGGGCGCGGCGATGCTGCGCACGCTCAGCGATGCCGACGCGTTGATCGCGGTCGGCCCCGGCTGCGCGCGCCGCGCGGGCGGCCGGGTGCCGGCGGTGCTGCTCGACTCGATCGATCCGTGACTGGAGGACGGCCGATGGAACCGCTGCAAGCCATGGATCTCGCCTCGCTGCAGCGCCTGCTCGACCCGCTGCTGCCCGGCCTGCTGGGAATGCGGCTCACCGACGTCGGCCCGCAGCGCGTCGTCGCGACCATGGAAGTGAAGCCGGAGCTGTGCACGGTGGGCGGTTCGCTGCACGGCGGCGCGATCATGGCATTCGCCGACACGCTTGGCGCTGTGGCGACGTTCCTGAACCTGCCCGGGGGCGCGCGCACGACGACGATCGAATCGAAGACCAACTTCGTCGGCGCCGCGCCGCGCGGAACGAGCGTGGTCGGGGAGTCGACGCCGATTCATCTAGGGCGTTCCACCATGGTGTGGCAGACGCGCGTGCGCACCGACGCCGGGCGCCTGTGCGCCGTCGTGATCCAGACCCAGATGGTGCTGCCCGGGGAGCGCGCGGGAAAAGACTGAGCCCTCCCCGCAACGACCCGCCGGGCGGAGCCGGCGAAGAGTTGCTCAGTCGCCCGGCAGCGGGCTGCCTTTGCGCACCGCGTCGCCGTCCTCGAGCTTGACGACAGCGCCCAGCGTCAGCAGCCAGTCGAATTCCTCGTCGCCGTCGATCCGCATCACCGTCACCCGGCGATCGCCGGCCGACAGCTCGCCGGTCTTGAATCCGTAGAAGTCGGCGAGCTTGTAGGTCGCGGCGGCATCGCTCGCGAGCGCGGCGACGATGTAGCGCGTGCCGCCGTGGTGCGAGACCTCCCGAAAGTCGAACCGGCTCAGGTCGGCGCCGGCGAATTCGGCCTTGTATTCGGCGATCGAGTCGAAAACGCGCATCGTCTGCGCGATCCGCTGCTGGCCCATCCGATACACCTCGGCGGCGTCAGGCGACGCCTGCAGGGACTCGCTGCCGGCGTCGAGCGCGATGCTGCCCACCGTGTAGTACGCGGCGACGATCGCGCACCGGACCGCATCGGCGTCGGTGGCGTTGTCGTCGCACAGGCTGAACGCCTGCGTCAGGTAGTAGCCGCTCGCGTGTCCGAGATCGCGGAAGGCCTTCACCATCAGCGCGCGCGCGATCATCACCGCCTGGCGCACGCCCTTGTCGCGGCCCACCTTGCGCTCGGTCGACAGGATGCCGTAGGCGTCGGCCGCGACTTCCTGCGCGACCCACGGGAACGCGCTGACGTCGGCGACCTTGCCGTCCGCGCGCTTGAGGAACATGTCGCGCATCTTGCAGTGCCCGACCTCGTGCGCGACCGCGAAGAGGGCCTGCAGGTCCTGGTCGATACGGCCGTTGAGAAAGCGGCCGAGGTAGCTCAGCGCCTGGCCCGTGTTGGGCGCCAGGCGGAGGAAGCAGTGGATGTCGCCGTCGGTGACGCGCGAAACGGACAGTGCGCCCGGCTGAGCGTCCCAAAATGACACATCGACGCTCGGATCCAGTTCCTTCGCGTAGGCCGCGGCCGCCGCCATCTGGGGATCGGGCACGCCGGAGGGCACGGCGAAGGTCGAGGCTTCCTGATCGCCCGCGCGGCTCGACTGGGGCAGCGCCGCGAGCGCGCCGCAGAAGAGGACGGTCGCGGCGGCGATCGCGATCCTGTCGGCGAACCGGGCTCCCCGGCCGGCGGCATTCGAATCCCTGTGGCAACGGAACATCGCGGACCTCCATGGCGTAACGGAACGCTGATCAGGCCGGGAGCACCGTGCTGTCGAACAGACCCGGCCGCAGTGACGGTCCGTTTCAAGCTACGCCGATCTGGACATCGGCGATCGCCGGAAATGCCACTCGATTCGCCGCCGCTGCTTTCCGAAGGTTCGGTCCGGAGGCCCGGCGGCGCTATCGATTCGCCAACAGCAATCCAAGGGACAATCCGACAGGGCATGTGCCACCCTGGCGCAGGTCCGGCTCGGCCGCACCTGGAGTTTCCTCAACCGGAGTGAGATGCAATGAGCATGCCCGCGGGAGACGTGCGCGGATTGACTTCGGTCAGATACCCGACCGCCTGAGTCAAGTATCCGACCGGCGGCCCGACAGCGCCGACGCGCGCGCATCGCCCTCACGCTCGTCAGTCAGGCGCTGCCGGCAGACCGCGCTACAGCCGCAGGCAGACTCATCCCACTGCAAGTGAGACGCGCCGCGGCCTCGAAGGTTCGGCCGTCGAGGCCGCGCTTCGGGCTAGCGGATCGAGGCGGCAGGTGTTTACCGGGCGCGGCTCGATGCACACGTGCCGTGCACCGCTGCAAGCTCACGCACCAGCGCGGTGACGCAGTGCGTTGGACGGCCGCTATCGTTCGACAGCAGCTATCCGACCCAGCGACGCGCGTTGAGAAAAATTCTCATCCAGGGGGAGTCCTCACCCAGGCCGGGCGGCTGCCACGACATCTGAACGGTGCGCCGAACGCGCTCGGGGTGCGGCATCACGATCGTGAATCGGCCGTCGGCCGTCGTCAGGCCGGTCACTCCGCCAGGCGAGCCGTTGGGATTGGCCGGATACCGCTCGGTCGCACGTCCTTCCGAGTCGACGTAGCGCAGCGCGACCAGTGCCTGCGAGCGCGCCTCGTCGCTGTCGAACACGGCGCGCCCTTCGCCGTGCGCATTGGCCACCGGCATCCGGCTGCCCGCCATGCCGTCGAAGAAGATCGACGGCGACCGCGGCACCTCGACCATCACGAGCCGGGCCTCGAACTGCTGCGACAGGTTGCGCTCGAAGCGCGGCCAGTGCCCCGCGCCGGGTATCACCGAGCGCAGCTGGCTCATCATCTGGCAGCCGTTGCACACCCCGAGCGCAAAACTGTCCTCGCGCGCGAAGAACGCCGCGAACTCGTCCGCCAGGCGCGGATTGAACAGGATCGTCTTGGCCCAGCCGCCGCCGCCGCCGAGCACGTCCCCGTACGCGAAGCCGCCCCCCGCCGCCAGGCCTTGGAACTGCGCCAGCGACACGCGCCCGGACAGCAGGTCGGTCATGTGCACGTCGACCGCCGTGAACCCGGCGCGATCGAACGCCGCCGCCATTTCGTACTGGCTGTTGACGCCCTGCTCGCGCAGGACCGCGACCCGGGGCCGGGCGTCCCCGGTGCGACGATCGCGGCCGGCCGCTGGCGCCGCGCCGGCGCCGGGATCGAACGTCAGCGCCATCGACAGGCCGCGATCGGTCTCGTCGCCGATCGACTCGTATTCGGCATCGGCGCAATCCGGGTTGTCGCGCAGGCGAGCGATCCGCCACGAAACCTCGCTCCAGGCCTTGTGCAGCTCGCGCCGGCCGACGCTGACCGCGGCGCGCGCGTCGCACCAGACCTCGACCGTGTCGCGCGCGTTGAGCCGGCCCACGACGTGACTGAGCGCCCCCAGGCCCGCGCGCCGCAACTCGCCCATCACCGACGTCCTGTCCGCCGTGCGAACCTGGATCAGGCAGCCGGGCTCCTCGCTGAACAGCGCGCGCAGCATCCGCTCCCGGCGGCTCACCTCGACCTGCGCAGGGCGGATCTTGTAGTCCCCCCAGTCGGCCGCGTCGGGATCGAAGGCCAGCACGTCGACATTGAGCGTGATGCCCGAACGCCCGGCGAACGCCATCTCGCACGCGCACGCCCACAAACCGCCGTCGGAGCGGTCGTGGTAGGCGAGGATGGCGCCCGCACGCGCCAGCTCCCGCAGCACGCGCAGCGCGGCGGCGAGCGCCGCCGGGTCGTCCAGATCGGGCGCGTCGTTGCCGATCTGCCGGCTCACCTGCGCCAGCACCGAACCCCCGAGGCGGTGCCGGCCGGCCGAGAGGTCGATCAGGATCAGGTCGGTGTCGCCGGCGTCGGTCCGCAACTGCGGCGTCAGGCTTCGGCGCACATCCTCGACGCTCGCCGCCGCGCTGACCACCAGCGACACCGGCGCCGCGACCAGCTTGTCCCGGCCGCCGTCGCGCCAGGAGGTCTTCATCGACAGCGAATCCTTGCCGACCGGGATCGAGATGCCCAGCGCCTGGCACAGCCGGCTGGTCGCGGCGACCGCGTCGTACAGCGCCGCGTCTTCGCCGGGCATGCCGCAGGCGGCCATCCAGTTCGCCGACAGCTTGACGCGCGTCCAGTCGACATCGGCCGCGGCGAGATTCAGCAGCGCCTCGGCCACGGCCACGCGCGCCGCCGCCGCCGCGTCGATCACCGCCACGGGCGCTCGCTCGCCGATCGCGAACGCTTCGCCCGCGAAGCCGTCGTGATCGAGCAGCGTCACCGCGCAATCCGCGACCGGCACCTGCCATGGCCCGACCATCTGGTCGCGGCAGCACAACCCGCCGACGGTGCGGTCCCCGATCGTGATCAGGAACGACTTGCTCGCGACCGCCGGATGGCGCAGCACCTCGAGCGCGGCGGACGCCGGATCGATCGCCGTCGTATCGAGCTTCGGCAGGCGCCGCTCGACGCGCGTCACGTCGCGGTGCATGCGCGGAGGCTTGCCGAACAGAACGCCGAGCGGCATGTCGACCGCCGCGGCGCCCTCCCGCGGCGCCACCACCAGGCGGTCGTCGGCCGCGATCGCTCCGACTACCGCGTACGGGCAGCGCTCGCGCCGGCACAGCGCCTCGAACGCGGGCAGATCGCGCGGAGAAACCGCAAGCACGTAGCGCTCCTGCGATTCGTTGCACCAGATCTCGAGCGGGCTCATCGACCGGTCCTCGACCGGGATCCGGTCGAGGTCGATCCGCGCGCCGCGGCCCGCGCCGGCGGCAAGCTCCGGCAGCGCGTTCGACAGGCCGCCGGCGCCGACGTCATGGACCGAAAGGATCGGATTGGCGTCGCCCAATCCGGCGCAGCGGTCGAGCACCTCCTGGGCGCGGCGCTGCATCTCGGCGTTCGCACGCTGTACCGAGTCGAAATCGAGCTGTTCGGTGTTCGCGCCGGCGCCGAGGCTGGAGGCCGCGCCGCCGCCGAGGCCGATCCGCATTCCGGGTCCGCCAAGGTGGATCAGCAGCGTCCCGGCCGGCAGCTCGCGCTTGCCGGTGTGCGAAGCGCGGATGTTGCCGACGCCGCCGGCCAGCATGATCGGCTTGTGGTAGCCGAAGCGCCGGCCGCCCACGTTCTGCTCGTAGGCGCGGAAATACCCGGCGAGGTTGGGTCTCCCGAACTCGTTGTTGAACGACGCGCCGCCGATCGGGCCCTCGATCATGATCGCGAGCGCATCGGCGATCCGCGACGGGTACCCGTAGTCGGCACCCGGCGGCTGCCCTTCGCCGGCTCCGGCGGCGACATCGGCGTCGTCCTCCCATGCGCGGCGCGCGCCCGGCAGGCGCAGGTTCGAGACGCTGAAGCCGCACAGTCCGGCCTTCGGCCGCGCGCCCTGGCCGGTCGCCCCTTCGTCGCGGATCTCGCCCCCGGCCCCGGTGGCGGCGCCGGGAAACGGCGCGATCGCGGTCGGATGGTTGTGCGTCTCGACCTTGAACACCCAGTGCAGCGCCTCTTCGCTGCGCCGGTACTCGAGGCCGGCGGGCTCGAGCGGCGCGCGCGCGGACGGTGGCGGATCGGCGGCGAAGCGCCGCGCAATGCGGCCCTCGACCACGGCGGCGTTGTCGCGGTACGCGACCAGCGTCGCCTGGGGCGACGCGGCGTGCGTGGCCTTGATCAGCTCGAACAGACTGGCGCCGGGCGGCCGGCCGTCGATGGTCCAGCTGGCATTGAAGATCTTGTGCCGGCAGTGCTCGGAGTTCGCCTGCGCGAACATCATCAGCTCGGCATCGGTCGGATCGCGCCCCAGGGCGCGAAACGCCTCGACCAGATAGTCGATTTCGTCGTCCGACAGCGCCAGCCCCCAATCCGCGTTGGCGCGCGCAAGCGCCGCCCGCCCCTGGCCGACCGGCACCGTGCGCATGGGCGCCGGCTCGGCAGCGCGGAAGAGGCTGGCGGGGTCGATGTCCGGATCGAGCACGGTCTCGGTCATCCGGTCGTGCAGCGCCGCTTCGATGCGCGCGCGCGCGGCCCGGTCCGGCACGGAGCCCGTGCGCGTCGCGATGCGGTACAGGGTGCCGCGCTCGAGCTTCAGGACGCTCGAGAGCGCGCAGTGGCGGGCGATCTCGGTCGCCTTGCTGGCCCAGGGCGAGGTGGTGCCCAGCCTGGGCACGACGAGCATCGAGAACGCCGGCTCATCGGCCGGCTCGGTCCACGCTTCACCGTACTCGAGCAGCCGGTCGAGCGTTCGCCGCCCGACCGGTTCGAGCGCGGCGGAAAGCCTGACGAAGTGCCGGTAGCGCGCCCTGACGTCGAGGACGGCGGCGTCGATCTCCGAGAGAAGGGACAGCAGGCGCGCGGCCCGATGCGCCGGCAGCGCGTCGGAACCGTCGATGACGAGGTATGGAACGGAAGCGGGCGGGTTCGGCACGAGACGCCATTATAACGGCGCCCGCCGCGCGCCCCGCGCCTCAGATCTCGGCGTCGAGCATGTCGGCCGAAGCCATCGCCTTGAGCAGCGCCAGGTTGCACGAGGCGATCGGCAGCGCAAGCGCCTCGGACTGCTTGCGGATGCCGATCGGATCGCTGCGCTCGATCGACTCGATCAGCGTCAGGTACGGCGCGTACGGTCCGCCGCGCCGCTCGATCGCCTCGACGATCGTGTCCGACAGCGAGATCAGCTCGAACAGGTGCTCGAACGGCGCGCCGGTGATGCGGTCGAGCAGCGAAAAGGCGCCGGTGATGAACAGCTCGTCGCGCATCTCGGTCTGCTGCTCCTCGGCGCCGATGTTCTCGAGGAACATGCCGCGCCGGATCGACGCGTGCATCAGCGGGAACGTGTTCGTGTCCTTCGATGCGGTCGCCAGCAGCAGCGACAGCCAGCGCATCAGCTTCTTGTAGCCGAGCATCATCACCGCGTGGTGGAACGACGTGATCTGCACCGGCAGGCCGAATGCGGCCGAGTTGACCAGCCTCAGCAGCTTGAACGCCAGCGCCGGATCGCGCTTGAGCGTGGCGTCGATCTTCAGCAGGTCGGCATCATCGCGCACGAGGCGCAGCAGCTCGACCACGACGGCCTGGCCAGGCTGCAGGGGGCGCGCGGCCTTCTGGCTCTCGTCGTCCAGCGGCCAGCCGACGCTCGCGGCGGCACCGCGCTCGTAGGCTTCGTCGACGTCGGCGACCGTCTGCACGCCGGTCACGATGAACGGTATGCGCCGCATCATGCCCGGCGGCGCGGCGCCGCCCATGCCGCGGCGGCGATCCTCGCTGATGTGGATCAGAGCGTACTCGAAGCAGCACAGCAGCGCCGGCGGCAGCGGCACGTCGGGCCGCCCGCGCAGGGCCAGACGCTTGCCGTCGCGAAACAGCGACTGCGCCACGGTCTGCGTGCGTGGATCGCGCAGCGCCGTGGTCGGAATCTCGAGGATCGCGTTGCGCGGCGCCGCCCAGTCGAGCGCCGATTCGTCGAACTCGGCATCGAGCGGCGCCACGAGCACGGGCGACGACGCCTCGGGCCACACCGAATTGAGCGCCTCCAGCACCTGGCCGATCGGCGGCCGCTCGTTGGGCTTGGCCGACAGCATGGTCAGGCGCGTTCCGACCGCCTTGCGCTTCTTGTCGATCAATGGCGCGTAGCAGATCGAAACCGTTCCCAGCGTGCCGAAGCTGGCGGCAGAAAGTCTTTCGGGAGCGTTCATCTGGTTTGGCGTACGCGGACGGATCGACGCTGACCATCTTAGAAGCGGGGAGCCGACCCGGTCACCGGAATTGTCGGGGCAGCCCGACGGAATTCGGACCATCGACCACCCGCCACCCCTCTGGCCCCCGTTGTGCCGCCGTGCGCGAACCGCGGCCGCCGCCGCGCCCGGATACTGTGCTCCAATACGCGTCGCCATGGATGAGGTCGAATGCGTGGTCGTCGGGGCCGGCGTGGTCGGGCTGGCGTGCGCTCGCGCGCTCGCGCTCGACGGCCGCGAGGTGCTGGTGCTCGAGGCCGAGACGAGCTTCGGCACGGCCACCAGTTCGCGCAACAGCGAAGTCGTCCATGCCGGCCTCTACTACGCCCCGGGCTCCCTGAAGGCGCGGCTTTGCGTGGCGGGCCGCCGCATGCTGGTCGAGTACTGCGAGGCGCGCGGCATCGCCTGCCGCAAGCTCGGCAAGCTCGTCGTCGCGACGCGGGATCGCGACACGGCACGCCTCGGCAGCGTGCTCGAGCGCGCCCGCGCCAACGGGGTCGAGTCGGTCGACTGGATCGAGACGGCGCAGGCGCGCTGCCTCGAGCCGGCGCTGCGTTGCGTGGCCGCGCTGCAGTCGCACGAGAGCGGAATCGTCGACAGCCACGCCCTGATGCTGGCGCTGGTCGGCGACCTCGAAGCAAACCGCGGCGTGCTCGCGTGCCGCTCGCCCGTGCTCGGCGCGCGCCGCGCCGGGCGCGGCTGGCGCGTCTCGACCGGCGGAGCGAGCCCCTATGAGATCGGCTGCGCGCTGCTGGTCAATGCCGCCGGGCTGCACGCGCAGGAAATCGCGTCGGCGATCGAGGGCATGCCCGATCGCGCCGTGCCGGCGCGCGTGCTGGCGCGCGGGTGCTATTTCGCCCTTCCCGGGCGCGCCCCATTCTCGCGCCTCGTCTATCCAGTGCCGGTCGACGGCGGGCTCGGCGTGCACCTGACGCTGGATCTCGCCGGCCAGGCCCGCTTCGGGCCCGATGTCGAGTGGATCGACCGCATCGACTACACGGTCGACGCGCGGCGCGCGGACTCGTTCTACGGTGCGATCCGCGAGTACTGGCCGCAGCTGCCCGACGGCTCGCTTCAGCCCGCCTATGCCGGAATCCGGCCCAAGCTGTCGGGGCCCGGCGAACCCGAGCGCGACTTCGAGATTCACGGTCCGCAGGTGCACGGGATCGCCGGTTTGATCAACCTGTTCGGCATCGAGTCGCCGGGCCTCACGGCGTCGCTCGCGATCGGAAGCACGGTCGCCGCGCTCGCGCGCGAAGCGGCGTAGCGCGGCGCCGGAAAGCCAGGCGGGAATTCGAGCATGAGCGCGCTGTTCCGGATCGACGAATTGCGGCGTATCGAGCACGACGAGGTCGCGCGGCTGCCGCCCGGGACGCTGATGCAGCGCGCCGGGCGCGCCGCGGCGCGCGCGATCGACCGCGAGCGACCCGGGTCGCACCGCTCGTTCGTCGTCCTGTGCGGCCCGGGCGACAACGGCGGCGACGGCTTCGTCTGCGCTGCCGAGCTCGAGCGCCTCGGGCACCGCTGCGTGTGCTGGGCGCCGGCGGCCACGAGCCGCCCGGACGCGGCCGCCGCCCGCGCCGCGTGGGTCGCGGCGGGCGGCGCGATCGCCGCGCATCTGCCGGCCAACCCGGGCTGCGACGCGGTGATCGATGCGCTGTTCGGCATCGGGCTGACGCGCGCGCTTGCCGACCCGTACCTCACCGCGCTGCGTTGGGCCGAAGCGCTCGAGGTACCGGTGCACGCGCTCGACGTGCCGAGCGGGCTGGACGCCGACACCGGCGCATGGGTGGGCGGCGTTGCCGGCGCGCATGCCCATGGAACCATCACGTTCCTGGGCGACAAGCCCGGCCTGCACACGCTCGACGGCGTCGATGCGGCCGGCGTCGTGCGGGTCGAGGGGCTCGGAGTCGCGGCGCCGGCATCGCCGGGCCGCCTGGTCGAGCCCGCGGAGTTCGCCGGCGCGCTGCATCGGCGGGCGCGAAATACGCACAAGGGCAGCTTCGGCTCGGTCGCGGTGATCGGCGGCGCGGCCGGGATGGTCGGCGCCGCACTGCTGGCCGCGCGCGCCGCCCTCAGGCTGGGCGCCGGCCGCGTATACGTCGACTGCATCGGCGCGCCGGAATGGCGCGTCGATCCGCTGCAGCCCGAGTTGATGTTCCGGCCGCAGTCGCAGGTGCCGGCGGTCGACGCGCTGGTGGTGGGCTGCGGGCTGGGCGCTGGCGACGCCGCGCTGGCCGCGCTCGAGCGCGCACTCGACGCCGGACCGCCGGTCGTGCTCGATGCGGACGCGCTGAACTGCATCGCGAACATGCCGCAGGCCGCGGCGAGGCTCTCCGCGCGCGGCGCGCAGGCAGTGGTGACGCCGCACCCCCTCGAAGCGGCGCGGCTGCTCGGCGCCGACGACGTCGAAAGCGTGCAGCGCGACCGGATCGCCGCCGCGCGGGCGATCGCCGCGCGCCTGCGCGCCGTCGTCGTGCTGAAGGGCGCGGGCAGCGTGATCGCGGATCCGTCGGGGCGCTACTGGATCAACCCCACCGGCGGGCCCGCGCTCGCCACCGCAGGCACCGGCGACGTGCTCGCGGGCATGATCGGTGCGCTGATCGCGCAGGGGATCGAGGCCGGAGAGGCCGCGCGCGCCGCGGTGTGGCTGCACGGCCGCAGCGCCGACATCCACGGCGGCGACCTGGGGCTGGTGGCCTCGGAGGTGGCGTCCGCCGCCGCGCGCGAGCTGGCGCGCCTACGCGGCGGGCCGGTCTGAACCGCCACTGGACAGGCGGCCGGCGCTCAGCAGGACCTTGCGGCGGCACAGCGCCGCGATTTGCGGATCGTGCGTGACCAGCACCAGGGTCGAGCCCGTCTCGCGGTTGAGCGCGAACATCAATTCGATCACGGAGGCGCCGGTGGCCGCGTCGAGGCTCCCGGTCGGCTCGTCCGCGAGGAGGATCGGCGGCCTGGCGACGAACGCGCGCGCCAGCGCGACGCGCTGCTGCTCGCCGCCGGACAGCGTTGCAGGATAGTGCTGCATGCGCGCCTGCAGGCCGACCCGCGCGAGCAGCGCGCGAGCAGCCGCCGGCGCGGTCTCGCCGTTCGGCGCGCGCGCCCCCAGCTCGAGGGGCAGCATCGCGTTCTCGAGCGCCGTGAGGTGCGGCAGCAGCTGGAAGGACTGGAACACGAACCCGACGTTCTCGGCGCGCAGCCGGGCGCGTCCATCCTCGTCGAGCTCGTACAGGTCGCGGCCGAACATGCGCACGGTTCCGTGCGTCGGCCGGTCGAGGCCGGCGAGCAGGCCGAGCAGGGTCGACTTGCCGGATCCCGACGCCCCCAGGACCGCCACCGTTTCGCCGCGCGCGATCGTCAGGTTGATATCATCGAGGATCGTGAGACTGCCCGCCGCCGCGCCGTCAGCCGCCGCCGGCACCACCTTGCTCAGGCCGCGCGCCTCGAGAGCCGGCTGCGCGCCGGCCGCTGCATCCTCTGCCGAATCCGCCATCAAGTGTTCCGCAACTGTCGCCACATGCGCCGCCCATGGCTTCGCCGGTTGGTTCTGCTCGCTCCGGGATTGCGCCTGCCGGCCGCGGCGCTGTGCGCGCTGCTGGTGCTGCAGCCCCTGGCATGCGCCGCGCAGGCGGCGCCGCCGGGCGTCACCGTCGTCGTGCTCGGCGACAGCCTGTCGGCCGAATACGGGCTGCCGCGCGACACCGGCTGGGTCAAGCTGCTCGCCGATCGGCTGCGCGATCAGTCGCCGGCGGCCGATCGACGGCGGCAGTATAGCGTCGTCAATGCCAGCATCAGCGGCGAGACCACAAGCGGCGGCCGCGCGCGCCTGCCGGAGATCCTGCGGCAGCACCACCCGGCGATCGTGATCATCGAGCTGGGCGCCAACGACGGCCTGCGCGGCCTGAGCCCCGAAGCCATGCGCGCCAACCTGCAGGCGATGATCGACGCCTGCAGGCAGGCCGGGGCGCGCGTGCTGCTGGTCGGGATCCACGTGCCGCCGAACTACGGCCGCGACTACGACCGGCGCTTCTACGACACCTTTCGCGACGTGGCGCGGCGCAACGCCGTCGCCTGGGCGCCGTTCCTGCTCGACGGGTTCGCGGACCGGCTCGATCTCTTCCAGGGCGACCGCATTCATCCGACCGTCGCCGCGCAACCGCTGATGCTCGACAACGTCTGGCCGTACCTGAAGCCGATGCTGGCGGCGGCCCCCGCCCGCTCGGCGGCAGCGCCGGGCGGGTCACGATGAGTGCGAAGATGACCGCGCCGACGACCGACCATTCGCTGCTGCCCGTGCCGCAGGCGCTCGAGCGTCTGGCCGAGTTCGACGCCGTCATCGACGTGCGCAGCGAATCCGAATTCGCCGACGACCACCTGCCGGGCGCGATCAACTGCCCCGTGCTCGACGACGCCGAACGGGCCGAGGTCGGAACGCTGTACACGCGTGCGTCGCCGTTCGAGGCGCGCCGCCGCGGCGCCGCGCTGGTCGCGCGCAACATCGCGCGCCACCTGGAGACGACGTTCGCGGACAGGCCGCGCGGCTGGTCGCCCATCGTGTATTGCTGGCGCGGCGGCGAGCGCAGCGCCTCGATGACGCTCGTGATGCAGCGCGTCGGCTGGCGCGCGCGCCGCCTCCAAGGCGGCTACAAAGCGTACCGGCGGGCGGTCATCGAGGCGCTGCGGGAGCTGCCGCAGCGGTATCGCTACCGGGTCCTGTGCGGCCCCACCGGCAGCGGCAAGAGCCGCCTGCTGTCGGCACTGGCGCGCGCCGGCGTGCAGGTGCTCGACCTCGAACGCCTCGGCGCGCATCGTGGCTCGGTGCTGGGCGCGTTGCCGGACCTGCCGCAGCCGTCGCAGAAGCGGTTCGAGTCGGTCATCTGGTCGGCGCTGCGATCGTACGATCCGCAGCGTCCGGTGTTCGTCGAGTCCGAAAGCCGGCGCCTCGGGAAGCTGCAGGTGCCCGACGCGCTGCTGGAGGCGATGCGCGCCGCACCGTGCCTGCAGCTCGATCTGCCGCTCGCCGAGCGCGTGCGCCTGCTGAGGCAGGACTACGCGCACCTGGAGAGCGGCGCGCCGCCGCTCGCCGCGCAGCTCGACAGCCTCGCGCCGCTGCACGGGCGCGAGCGCGTCGAGGCGTGGAAGGCATGCGCGAGCGCGGGCGACTGGGCGCGGCTGGTCGGCCGCCTGCTCGAGGAGCACTACGACCCCGCGTACCGGCGGTCGATCGGGCAGCACTTCCCGCGCATGTCCGCCGCGCGCCGCGTCGATATCGCAAGCGCGGACGACGAGCGCTTCGAGGCGGCAGCGCGCGATCTGGCCGCCGCGCCCGAGGATTGAGCGCCGCGCGCCGCTGCCGCGGCGGGTCGGACGCCCGGCCGGACGAATCAGTTGGACGAATCAGCCGCCTTGCCGGCGGTGCGGCCGAGATCGGCGCGCACGACGTGCGCATCGAAGCGCTCCCGCAGCGCGTCGAGGTAGGCGCGCTCGTCGGCGGAAGCGATCTGCTGCAGCCACGTCTTTTCCTCGCGCTGGCGCGCCTCGCCGGACGCGGTGTCCGGCGCCTGGACGCCGAGCACCCGCACGACCGAATACCCGCCCCCCGCGAGGTCGACGCCCACATACGCCGGCAGCTTGTCCGCCGGCGCGGCCATGATCGCGGCGACCGACGCCAACGGCAGGCCCTGCGGGTCCTGGCGGCCGACCAGGTGCGTCGCTTCGAAGCCGGCTTCGGAGGCGCCCTCGGCGGGCGCCTTCTGCAGCTCCGCCAGCCGGGCCTCGCCCGCCTGGCGTGCCAGCCGCGCGGCGGCGGCACCCTCGAGCTGCGCCTTGATCCGCGCCCGCACCTGCTCGAGCGGCTGCACCGCCGCCGGCTTGTACTCGAGCACGCGCGCCGAGACGAGCGCCCCGCCACCGATCTCGATCGCCTTGCTGTTGCGCTTCTTGGTCAGGGAATCGGACGAGAACACGGCGTCTATCACGGCAGGCGTGAAGATCCTGGCCAGCTCGGGCTGCCGCGGCATGCCCTGGCGCGTCAGGCCGTCGACCGTCTGCAACTGCAGCTGGAACTTGTCCGCAGCGGCCTTGAGCCCGTCGGACTGCTCGTAGACGAAATTGGAGAACTGCTCCGCGGTGTCCGCGAAGGTCTTTTGCGCCGCCGTGCGGCGCAGCTCGTTCTCGATCTGCGCCCGAACCTGGTCGAACGGCTTGACGCTGGCGGGCTTGATCCCGGTGACCCGGATGATGTGAAAGCCGAAGTCGGACTCGACCACGTCGCTGATCGCGCCTTCCTTGAGACCGAACGCGGCGTCCTCGAACGGCTTGACCATCATGCCGCGGCCGAACCACCCGAGATCCCCGCCCTTCTCGGCCGAGCCCGGGTCCTTGGAGTACTCCTGCGCGAGCTTGGCGAAGCTCCCCGGGTTCGCGCGCACGCGGGCGAGCAGCTCGTCGGCGAGCTTGCGCGCGGCCGCCTTGTCGGGCGCGGAACCGCCCGCCCCCGCCGTGATCAGGATATGGCTGGCGCGCCGCTGCTCGGCCTCGCTCCAGCGCGCCTGGCTCTTGTCGTAGAAGCTCTTCGCGTCGGCCTCCGGAATGGCGATCTTCGACGCGACGTCCTCGGGGCGCAGCACCAGGTATTCGACGCGCGCCACCTCCGGCGTCTTGAAGCGATCCGGGTTGGACTCGTACTCGGCCTTGATCGCGTCGTCGCCGACGCTCGCCTTCGACAGGAAGTCCTCGGGCTTGAACCGCAGCTCGCGCACCGCGCGCTTCTCCTGCTGCAGCGCCCAGAGGCGGTCCGCGACCGTCTTGGGCAGCAGCGCGGTGTCGGTCACCCCGTCGGCAAGCGTCTTGCGCAGCAGGTCGGAGCGCAGCCTCGCCTCGAACCCGGGAATGCTCATGCCCTGCGCGGCGATCAGTGCCTTGTAGGTGTCGTAGTCGAAGTGCCCGTTTGACTGGAACTGCGGGATCCCGCCGATCACCTCCTGCAAGCGGCGGTTGTCGACCGACAGCCGCGTGCGCGCGATCTCGTGCGCGAGCGATCTCTCGGACAGCAGCGCGTCGAGGGTCGCGGCGCGCGCCTGCGGCGTGTCGAACAGGCTCGGATCGACGTTCGGCCCCAGCATCTGGGTCAGGCGGTCGATGCGCTCGCGCTGCGCGACTTCCAGCTCCTGCTGCGTGATCGGCTCGCCGCCCACCTTGGCGATCGCATTGCCTTCGCTCAGGAAATTCGTGAAGCCGTAGATGCCGGAGACGACGAACGGAATGAAGATCAGCAGCACCAGGACCGGCATCAGCCACTTGCGATGGGTTCGGATCGTCTCAAACATGGCGTAAGCGCTCTAGGGGACCGGCGACGCGGCTCGAGGTCTCGGGCGTCGATCGATCAGGGGACGTCGATGGGAGGGGCACGCGATGATTTTGGCGGAGCGGACGGGACTCGAACCCGCGACCCCCGGCGTGACAGGCCGGTATTCTAACCAACTGAACTACCGCTCCGCGCGTACGCAACACGCCTGCCAGTGGCCGTGCGCCGGGGCCGCGCTTTGGTGGGTGCTGAGAGGCTCGAACTCCCGACCTACGCCTTGTAAGGGCGCCGCTCTACCAACTGAGCTAAGCACCCTGCCGACACGGACGCCTCGCTGCTGGCCCGCTTGCTCCCGCGGCACCGATCGCGACCTGTGGACGCGATCGAGCGACGGTCATGCAAAGTCGGTCAGTTTACCGCATCCTTCAGCGCCTTGCCAGCGCGGAACTTCGGCACCTTCGCCGCCTTGATCTTGATCGGCTGGTTGGTGCGCGGATTGCGGCCGGTGCGCGCCGCACGCTTGCCGACCATGAACGTCCCGAACCCGACGAGCGTGACCGAGTTGCCCTTTTTCAGCGAAGACCGAATGCCACCGACGATCGCCTCGAGCGCGCGTCCGGCGGCCGCTTTCGAGATGTCGGCCTGGCGGGCAATGTGTTCGATCAATTCGGTTTTGTTCACGTAAACCCCCTCGACATTTTGGCTTTACGAATTCTTGGCTGGCAACGGGGTGCCGGCCGGATCCTCCGGCTCATCGCTTCGACCGGGTGCTGCCGATCGCCGGGCGTGCCGTGTCGCACGCCCGCGCGATCCTGATCATTGCTTGAAGCCGCCTGCGCGACGGAATGTTGCCGGGGCAATGCAGCGCCGCCTATTCAACATCGCGCCCCAGGGAGTGTCAAGCACGAACTGCGGCGCGCGGCGGCGCGTGTGGCGCGCCGTCCGCGCGTCTGCGCGCCGCCGCTCAGTGCTTGATCAATTCGCCGCCCGCGGCGGCGCCGGTGGCTGCGGTGGCCGTGGTGGTCGCGGGCGCTTCGGCGCGGGGGCCGGCGGCGACCTCCTCCTCCGGGATCGCGACCGGCTGGCGCACCAGCGCGATCTCGAGCACCCGGTCGATCCACTTGACCGGGACGATCTCGATGCGGTTCTTGACCAGATCCGGGATCTCGGCGAGGTCCTTCGTGTTCTCCTCCGGGATCACCACAGTGCGGATGTCGCCGCGCAGGGCCGCCAGCAGCTTCTCCTTCAGGCCGCCGATCGCCAGCACTTCGCCGCGCAGGGTGATCTCGCCGGTCATCGCCACATCCGGGCGCACGGGAATCGCGGTCAGGGTCGACACCAGCGCGGTGGTCATCGCGATGCCGGCGCTCGGCCCGTCCTTGGGCGTCGCGCCCTCGGGCAGGTGGACGTGGATGTCGTTCTTCTCGAACACCTCGTCCTTGATGCCGAGACGACGCGCGCGGCTGCGGACCACGGAGCGCGCGGCCTCGACCGATTCCTTCATCACGTCGCCGAGCGAACCCGTCCGGATGATGTTGCCCTTGCCCGGCATCACCGCGGTCTCGATCGTCAGCAGCTCGCCGCCGACCTCGGTCCACGCGAGACCGGTGACCTGCCCGACCTGGGCGTCCTTCTCGGCCACGCCGAACGTGTAGCGCCGCACGCCGAGGAACTTGTTCAGGTTGCTCGGCGTCACGCGCACCTTGCCGGTGCCCGGCTTGAGCAGCGCGGCCTTGACGACCTTGCGGCAGATCTTCGACAGCTCGCGCTCGAGCGCGCGCACCCCGGCCTCGCGCGAGTAGTAACGGATGATGTCGCGCACCGCCGCGGTCGTGACCTCGAGCTCGTTCTTCGTGACCCCGTTGTTCTTCATCTGCTTGGGCAGCAGGTAGCGGGTCGCGATGTTGACCTTCTCGTCCTCGGTGTAGCCCGACAGGCGGATCACCTCCATCCGGTCGAGCAGCGGCGGCGGTATGTTCATCGTGTTGGCGGTGGCGACGAACATCACGTCCGACAGGTCGTAGTCGACTTCCACGTAGTGGTCGACGAAGGTGTGGTTCTGCTCCGGATCGAGGACCTCGAGCAGTGCCGACGAGGGGTCGCCGCGGAAGTCCATTCCCATCTTGTCGACTTCGTCGAGCAGGAACAGCGGGTTGCGAACCCCGATCTTGGCGAGGTTTTGCAGGATCTTGCCCGGCATCGAACCGATGTAGGTGCGGCGATGCCCGCGGATCTCGGCCTCGTCGCGCACGCCGCCGAGCGCCATCCGGATGAACTTGCGGTTCGTCGCGCGCGCGATCGACTGTCCGAGCGAGGTCTTGCCGACGCCCGGCGCGCCGACCAGGCACAGGATGGGCGCCTTCAGACGGTCGACCCGCTGCTGCACCGCGAGGTACTCGACGATGCGCTCCTTGACCTTATCGAGCCCGTAGTGGTCCTCGTCGAGCACACGCTGGGCGTTGGCCAGGTCGTTGTTGATCTTGCTCTTCTTCTTCCACGGCAGATTGACCAGCGTGTCGATGTAGTTGCGCACGACGGTCGCCTCCGCCGACATCGGCGACATCAGCTTGAGCTTCTTGAGCTCGCCCTCCGCCTTCTGCCGCGCCTGCTTCGGCATGCGCGCCGCCTTGATCTTCTTGTCGAGCTCGTCCAGGTCGGCACCCTCCTCGCCCTCGCCGAGCTCCTTCTGGATCGCCTTGACCTGCTCGTTCAGGTAGTACTCGCGCTGGCTCTTCTCCATCTGCCGCTTCACGCGGCCGCGGATCCGCTTCTCGACCTGCAGGATGTCGATCTCGGTCTCGAGCTGGGCCAGCAGGTGTTCGAGCCGCTCGTTCAGGCCCGACATCTCGAGGATCCTCTGCTTCTGCTCGAGCTTCAGCGGCAGGTGCGCCGCGATCGTATCGGCGAGCCGCCCGACCTCGTCGATGCCGGCGATCGAGGTCAGGATCTCGGCCGGGATCTTCTTGTTGAGCTTCACGTACTGGTCGAACTGCGCGACGATCGCGCGCCTCAGGGCCTCGAGCTCCGAATTGCCCGCGCTTTCCGGCTCGATCGGCGTCAGCTCGCACACGAAGTGCGTCGCCGCGTCCTCGATCTCGTGGATCTGGGCGCGCTGCGCACCCTCGACCAGCACCTTGACCGTGCCGTCCGGCAGCTTGAGCATCTGCAGGATGTTGGCGACGCAGCCGATGCGGTAGATATCGTCGGCGGACGGCTCGTCCTTGGCCGCGTTCTTCTGGGCCACGAGCATGATGCTCTTGCCGGCCTCCATCGCCGCCTCGAGCGCCTTGATCGACTTCGGGCGCCCGACGAACAGCGGGATCACCATGTGGGGGAACACGACGACGTCGCGCAGGGGCAGCAGGGGCAGCGCGGTGCGTTCGGAAGGCAGGGGCACGGTCGACATCTTGGGTCCTGGAGGCGGGATGCCGTGGAAATGGGGCCAAATTGCCGGGATTCAAGCGTTGCCGCTCGTGGTCGGGACGGCCCCGCTGGGAATCTAGCACGGCCCGCAGGGGCCGGCCCGGCAAGGCGCCGGCGGGACAGGCTCCGCCCGGACCGGGGGCGCGGTCTAACGAGGGGCGCCGGCCACCTTGGGCTGGTCGGCGTAGATCAGGATCGGCCGGCCCTCTTCGATCGAGTTCTCGTCGATCACGACCTTGATCACGTTCTTCATGCTCGGCAGGTCGTACATCACGTCGAGCAGAACGGATTCGACGATCGAGCGCAGCCCGCGCGCGCCGGTGCGGCGCTTGAGCGCCCGCCCCGCGATCGCCCGCAGCGCGTCGGGCCGGACCTCGAGCTCGACCCCTTCCATCGAGAGCAGGCGCCGGAACTGCTTGATCAGCGCGTTCTTCGGCTCGACCAGGATCTGCACCAGCGCGTCCTCGCTGAGCTCTTCCAGCGTCGCCACCACCGGCAGGCGGCCGACCAGCTCGGGGATGAGGCCGAACTTGATCAGGTCCTCGGGCTGGGCATCGCGCAGCAGGTCGCCGACCGACCGGTTGCTGGGGCTGGAGATCTCGGCGCCGAAGCCGATGCCGCTCTTCTCCGAGCGGTTGCGGATGATCTTCTCGAGGCCGTCGAAGGCGCCGCCGCAGATGAACAGGATGTTCGTGGTGTCGATCTGCACGAAATCCTGGTTAGGATGCTTGCGGCCGCCCTGCGGCGGCACGCTCGCGACCGTGCCCTCGATCAGCTTCAGCAGCGCCTGCTGGACGCCCTCGCCCGACACGTCGCGGGTGATCGAAGGGTTGTCCGACTTGCGCGAGATCTTGTCGATCTCGTCGATGTAGACGATCCCGCGCTGCGCCTTGTCGACCTCGTAGTTGCAGTTCTGCAACAGCTTCTGGATGATGTTCTCGACGTCCTCGCCGACGTAGCCCGCCTCGGTCAGGGTCGTGGCATCGGCGATCACGAACGGCACGTTGAGCAGGCGCGCGAGCGTCTGCGCGAGCAGCGTCTTGCCCGACCCGGTCGGGCCGATCAGCAGGATGTTGCTCTTCGCGAGCTCGACGTCGTCCTTGCTCGCCAGGTGCTTCAGGCGCTTGTAGTGGTTGTAGACCGCGACCGAGAGGATGCGCTTGGCCTTCTGCTGCCCGATCACGTACTGGTCGAGGATCGAGCAGATCTCGCGCGGGCTGGGAAGGTCGGACCGCACCGGCGTGCCGGTGGCGTCGGTGCCGGTCTCGTCGCGGATGATGTCGTTGCAGAGGTCGATGCACTCGTCGCAGATGAAGACCGACGGCCCCGCGATCAGCTTCTTGACCTCGTGCTGGCTCTTGCCGCAAAACGAGCAGTAGAGCAGCTTCTCGCTCGAACCCTTCTTGTCCGACATCGCCCGTCTGCCTCGCCTCGTCCGCCGCCCGGCGCGTCCTCGGCCGCGTGCTCAGCCTGTCTCGCCGCGCTTGACGAAGATCTTGTCGATCAACCCGTAGCTTACTGCATCGTCTGCCGACATGAAGTTGTCGCGGTCCGTGTCCTTGGCGATTCGCTCGGCGGTCTGCCCCGTGCGGTCGGACAGGATCTTGTTGATCCGCTCGCGCAGGTACAGGATCTCGCGCGCCTGGATCTCGATGTCGGTGGCCTGGCCCTGCGACCCGCCCGAGGGCTGGTGGATCATGATCCGGGAGTTGGGCAGCGCGTAGCGCTTGCCCTTGGCGCCGGCGGCGAGCAGGAAGGCGCCCATGCTGGCCGCCATGCCGACGCAGATCGTCGACACGTCGGGCTTGATGAACTGCATCGTGTCGTAGATCGCCATGCCGGCATACACCGAGCCGCCCGGTGAATTGATGTACAGCGCGATGTCCTTGTCCGGATTCTCCGACTCGAGGAACAGCATCTGCGCGACGACCAGGTTGGCGGTCTGCTCGTTGATCGCGCCGACGATGAACACCACGCGATCGCGCAGCAGGCGCGAGTAGATGTCGTACGCGCGCTCTCCGCGCCCGCTCTGCTCGATCACGATCGGGACCATGCCGAGCCCGCTCGGACCCTCGAGCCCCGCTTCCTGCGGGTCGCGCCCCTTGCCGGACATCATCTTGCTGGACATCTTCGTGCTCCCATACCTCGCCGGCGGCCGCGCCGCCCGCAGGCGCCGCTCAGGCGGCGTGTTCCATCAGCTCGTCGAACGCGACCGCCGTGTCGATCACGCGCGCGCGCTCGAGCACCCAGGCGATCACGTTGTCCTCCACGACCGCGCCCTCGATCTGGTCGAGCCGCTCGCGATTGCCGAGGTACCACTGGATCACCTCGGCCGGCTTCTCGTAGCTTTGCGCGACGGTTTCGATCGCCTTGCGCACCTGCTCCTGGCGCGCCTGCAGGCCGTGGGCCTTGACGATCTCGCCCAGCAGCAGCCCGAGCCGGACACGGCGCTCCGATTGGGCCGCAAACAGCTCCGGGCCGGGCGCAGCCGGCCCCGCCGCCCCCGGACGCCCGCCGCGGCTTGCCCGCGCCGTCTCGGCCAGGCGCTGCTGGTCGGCCTCGACCAGCGTCCGCGGCAGCTCGAAATGCGCCGCGCCATGCAGGGCGTCGAGCACGCTGTCGCGCGTGCGCGCGCGCAGCCGCGCCGCGACCTCGCGCTCGAGATTGGCGCGCACCTCGGCGCGCATCCGGTCGAGGTCGCCGTCGGCAACCCCCAGCGCGCGCGCGAAATCGGCGTCGATCGCCGGCAGCCGCAGCGCCTCGACCTGCTTGACCGTGAGCTCGAACTGCGCGCGCCTGCCCGCGAGCGGCGTCCCGCCGGCCTGGCCGGCGATTTGTCCGGGATAGTCGGCCGGGAAGGCCAGCTCGAAGTGCCGCTGCTCGCCCGCCCGGCAGCCCCGCACCGCGGCCTCGAACTCGGGCAGCATGCGCCCGCGACCCAGGACGAAGCGGAAGTCGGTCGCGCTTCCGCCCTCGAACGCGGCACCGTCGATCGTGCCGCGGAAGTCGACCTGCACGCGGTCGCCGTCGCGCGCCTCGCGCGCGGCCGCCTCGTAAACGCCCCGCTGCCCGCGCATGATCTCGAGCGTCTTGTCGACTTCGGCCGCGCCGATGTCGCAGGTCGCGCGCCGCACCTCGAGCTTCGACACCTCGTCGTAGCGGATGTCGGGGTAGACCTCGAACGTGGCGCTGAAGGCGACTTCGCCGGCGCCGCCGTCCTTCCTGGGCTCGAGGCGCGGCGCGCCCGCCACGCGCAGCTTCTGCGACTCGAGCGCCGCCGACAGCGCCTGCTCGACCTTGTCGTTGAGCACTTCGGTCTGCACCTGCGCGCCGTACGACGCCGCCACGAGCTTCATGGGGACCTTGCCGCGCCGGAAGCCCGGCATGCTCGCGGTTCGCGCGAGCTTGCCCAGACGCAGCGCGACCTCCTTGTCGATCTCGGCGGTCGCGACGCTCAGGTCGATGCGGCGCTCCAAGGCGCCCAGGGTCTGGATGTTCTGTTGCATACTGTCCGAATTGGCACGGCCGTGCTCCGCATGGGCCGCGGTGATGGAGTCGCTGGTGCGAAGGGGGGGACTCGAACCCCCACGCCGGTGAAGGCGTCAGGACCTAAACCTGGTGCGTCTACCAATTTCGCCACCTTCGCAGCGGCCCCGCACGCGGTTGCAGGGGCGGCGATGCAGCCCGCCGGTCGGCACCCGACCGTCGGCACTGGACACCGATTCTAATCGAAGAAGCGCGCGGCCCGCGGCCGAAGCGCGCGCCCCGCGGCCGCGGCGTCCGCTGCATGTTAGCTTTCCACGCATGGGTATCGGCCACTACGAGAATTTCCCGGTCGCCTCGATGCTGCTGCCGGCCGGGCTGCGGGCGCCCGTGCGGGCCATCTACCGCTTCGCCCGCACTGCCGACGACCTCGCCGACGAAGGCGACGCGCCGCCCGCCGAGCGGCTTGGCGCGCTGGCGGGCCTGCGCGCCGATCTCGACCGCATCGAGGCTTGCGGCCACGACCCGGCCGGACGCTGGCGGGATCTGGCGTCGGCGATCCGCGAACACGAGCTTCCGGTCGGACTGCTGCGCGACCTGCTGTCGGCCTTCGAGCAGGATGTCCGCGTCGCGCGCTATCCCGACTATCCGGCGCTGCTCGACTACTGTCGCCGCTCGGCCAACCCGATCGGCCGCCTGCTGCTTGCGCTTTACCGGCGGCGCGAGCCCGAGCTGCTGGCCTGGTCGGACTCGATCTGCAGCGGCCTGCAGCTCGTGAACTTCTGGCAGGACGTCGCCCTCGACTGGGCCAGGGGGCGCGTCTACATCCCGCGCAGCGAGCTCGACCGCTTCGGGGTGGACGAGGACGCCATCGCCAGCCAGCGCGCCGACGTCGCCTGGCAGCACCTGCTTGCGGCGCAGACCGGGCGCGCGAGCGCGCTGCTCGCCGCGGGCGCGCCGCTCGCCGCGCGCCTGGGCGGCCGGATCGGGTGGGAGTTGCGGCTGGTCGTGCAGGGCGGGCTGCGCATCGCGCAACGCATCGACCAGGTGCGCGGCGACGTGTTCAGGCGGCGCCCGGTGCTCGGCAAGCTCGACTGGATCAGGATCGGCGCGCAGGCGGCGGCGATGCCATGAGTCCCGACGAGTACTGCCGCCAGCGCGCCGCCGCGAGCGGCTCGAGCTTCTACTACAGCTTCCTGTTCCTGCCGCCGCAGCGGCGGCGCGCGATCACCGCGCTGTACGCCTATTGCCGCGAGGTCGACGACGTGGTCGACGAGATCGACGACCCCGGCGTCGCCGGCGCGAAGCTCGCCTGGTGGGAGCAGGAGGTCGAGCGCATGTTCGCCGGCGATCCGCAGCACCCGGTGACGCGGGCGCTGGCGCCGCACCTGCAGGCCTACGGGATCACCCGCGAGCGCCTGCTGCAGGTCCTCCAGGGCATGCGGGTCGACCTGAGCCAGACGCGGTTCCTGGACTTCGCGTCGCTGTCGCGCTACTGCCACCTGGTCGCGGGGGTCGTGGGCGAGATGGCGGCCGCGATCTTCGGCGCCAGCGACGAGGCGACCTTCGAGTATGCGCGCCAGCTCGGACTGGCGCTGCAGATCGTCAACATCCTGCGCGACGTCGGCGAGGACGCGCGCCGCGGGCGCGTCTACCTGCCGCTGGACGATCTGCAGCGCTTCGAAGTCAGGGCCGCCGACATCCTGGCCGGGCGGTACGTCGAGGGCTTCGCGCCGCTGATGCGGTTGCAGGCCGAGCGCGCCCGGGCCGCCTTCCGCACCGCGCTCGAGCGGCTGCCGCCGCGCGACCGCCGCGCGCAGCGGCCGGGCCTGATCATGGGCGCGATCTATGCGACGCTGCTCGACGAACTCGAGCGCGAGGACTTCCGCGTGCTGCACCAGCGCATCGGGCTGACGCCGATCCGTAAGCTGCTGATCGCCTGGCGCACCTGGGTGTTCGGGCCCTCGCCGCGCCTCGCGAATCCGCGCCCGGCCGCCGGATGAGCACCCGGCCGCCGGTGATCATCGGCGCCGGCTGGTCGGGGCTGGCTTGCGCGGTCGAGCTGGCAGCCGGCGGCGTGCGCCCGTTGGTGATCGATGCCGCACCCCGGCCCGGCGGCCGCGCCCGCGAGGTCGAGCTGCCGCTCGGCGATCGGCGATTCCGCCTCGACAACGGCCAGCACCTGCTGCTCGGCGCCTACCGCGAGACGCTGCGGCTGATGCGGCAGGTCGGCGTCGAGCCGGCGGATGCGCTGCGCCGCGTGCCCTTCACGCTGCGCTATCCCGACGGCTGGCGGCTGAGCGCGGCCCGCGCGCCGGCGCCGCTTCATCTTGCGCTCGGACTGCTGGGCGCGCGCGGCCCGTCCTGGCGCGCGAGAGCGTCGCTGGCGGCATGGGTGCTGCGCCACCGCCGCGCGGGCTGGCAGGCGCGGCCCTCGGGCACGGACGGTCCCGCCGCCGCGCTCTTCGCGTCGCAGCCCGAGGCCCTGCGGCGCCGCATCTGGCGCCCGTTGTGCCTTGCGGCGCTGAACGTCGAGCCCGAGCATGCGTCGGCCGCGATCATGCTCAACGTCCTGCGCGACAGCCTCGGCGCGGCCGCGGGCGCGAGCCACATGCTCCTGCCGCGCGGGGATCGCAGCACGCTCTCGGCGCTGTTTCCCGACCGCGCCGCGGAGCACCTGAGCCGGGCGGGCGTTGCGCTGCGGCTGGGCGAGCCCGCGCTGGGCATCGCGGCGGGAGGTGCCGGGTGGCGCGTCGCGCTGCGCGGATCGGTGCTCGAGGCCGGCGCGGTCGTGCTTGCGCTCGCGCCGGACCGCGCGGCGTCGCTGCTGCAGGACGCGCACCCGGTGCTGGGGCCGGCGGTCGAGACGCTGCGTGCGCTGCGCTGCGCGCCGATCGCGACGGTCTACCTGCGCTATGCGGCCGGCATGCGGCTGCGGGCGCCGTTCTATGCGCTTCTCGACGAGCCCGATCGGGACCGCTACGGCCAGTGGGTCTTCGACCGGGGCGCCCTCGACCCGCAGCTCGACGGCATCCTGAGCGTCGTGATCAGCGGACAGGGGCCGCATGCCGGACTCGAGCGCACGGCGCTCGCCGCCGCCGTCGGCCGGCAGCTCAGCGCCGATCTCGGCACGCCGGCGCCGATGGCGGGCGCCGTCGTGGTCGAGCGGCGCGCGACGCTGGTTCCCGCGCCGGGGCTGTCGCGGCCGTCGACGCGCCTGCCTGCCGCCGGCCTGTACCTGGCAGGCGACGGCGCCGACAGCCCCTACCCGTCGACGATCGAAGGTTCCGTGCGCAGCGGCGTGGCCGCCGCGCGCGCGCTGCTGGGGCGCGTCGGCGACTAACGGTCCGCGTGGGGGATCGTCAGCGGCGGCGTTACGCTGGCGTCGAGCACGAAGACCGTGTAGACCCCGCTCGACGTCAGCACGACGTTGTTCAAGGACCAGGGAGCGACCGAGGGTACGAACAGCTGCAGGCTGGCGGTGCTCGACGGATTCACCGGGAAGTACGCGGAGGCGGCTCCGTATCCGACCGACGTCGCAACCGTCACGCCGTTGACCGACATCGTCACGCCGCCGGTGGCGGTGACCGCCGCGTTGACCAGGCGCAGGTTCGAATGTCCGGCCGCGGACTGATTGTTGTCGGTGAATACCGCGACCAGCGGCGACGCGGTGGTCCCGTACACGAGGATCGTGAAATCGCCGCCGGTCGTGAAGGTCGCCGCGGGAAGACCGGCCACCGGCGTGCCCGCGACGGTGATCGAATAGGTCGATGTGCCGCCGGTGACCAGCGTGTAGGCGCCGATGTTGGGGGCAAAGACGTTCGTGAGCGCGGTCGAGCCCACGGTCGCGACGACCGCCGAACCGCCGCTTTGGGGCAGAGCGGAGACGACCCGAACGCGGGCGTTGGTCGCGGGCGAGAACGCCACCCCGCCGCCCTGGGTGATCAGGACCCCGTTGACCAGCGCGCCACCCGGCGTGCTGGTCAGCGCCAGCGTCTGGATCTGTCCGTTCGCCACCGTGACGGAGGGAAGCGTCAGGCGCACGTCGGCGCCGTTGCCCGACGCCGTGGCCACCACCTCGTAGGTGCCCGCCACCAGGATGGCCGCGCTCGCGACGCCGGCCGGGATCGTGGGGGCCAGCCCCGCGAGCGTGGTCGTGCCAGGCGCCACGACGTAGACATCGAGCGGGCCGGAGTCGGGCGAGATGTTGGCGACGTTCAGCGTGCCGTAGCCGCCGACGGGCACCGCCTGGTTGTCCGTGAACAGGGCCGGATAGATCACCCCGTCCCGGTCGTAGGCGACCATCGTGTAGGCCTGGCCGCTGGCGAGCCCCAGCGTCTGGGTCGACGACGACGGCGACCCGGTCGAACTGGCGACCGTGATGGTGTACGTTCCCGGCGAGACCGACGCCGCGCTGGCGCTGACGCTGCCTGCCGCCACGTTGGACTGCACGGCCGTCCCGTTCAGGCTCAGCGTCAGGGTCGCGCTCTGCGTCGCGTTGATCAGCAGCAGCGTCGCCGGGGTCGAGTTGTTGCTGCTGCCGCTGCCGCAGGCGGCGAGGGCCGCGACCAGGGCGCCGCCGGCGATGGGTACCAGGAATTTGAGCAAGGAGCGCATCCGCCACGTCCTATTCGGTTCAGATGAGGTTGGGAGCCGCGATCGATCGGCCGATCGAATTCTGCAGCAACCCTTCAGTATGACAGGCCGCCGCGCGGGACGGGCCGGCCGGCCGCTTCCGGCTTTGCGGCGCCGGCGTAACGAGCGCGGAGCTTCGCAGCCCGCGCGCGTGGGGCCGCGCGACGCCGCCCGCGACCGCGCGCCGCGGCACCCGCTTCAGCCCCGCCGCAGCTCTTCGAGCGCATCCTCGACCCGTTCCACCGCCACCACCTGCAGGCCCTCGATCGGCTGCCGCGGCGCGTTGGCCCGCGGGATCACCGCGCGCGAGAAGCCGAGCTTGGCCGCCTCGCGCAGGCGCTCCTGGCCGCGCGGCGCCGGCCTCACCTCGCCGGCCAGCCCGACCTCGCCGAACGCCGCCAGCCCGCGCGGCAGCGGCCGGTCACGGATCGACGACACCACGGCCAGCAGCACGGCGAGGTCCGCCGCCGGCTCCTCGATGCGCACGCCGCCGACCGCATTGACGAACACGTCCTGGTCGAAGGTCGCGATGCCGGCGTGCCGGCTGAGCACCGCCAGCAGCATCGCGAGGCGCTGCGGCTCGAGGCCGACGCACAGGCGGCGCGGATTGGGCACGTGCGCGGCGTCCACCAGGGCCTGGATCTCGACCAGCAGCGGACGCGTTCCTTCCTGCGTGACGAGCACGCACGAACCCGGCACCGTGCCGCCCTTGCCGTCGGCGCCGCGCTGCGACAGGAAAAGCGCCGAGGGGTTGGCCACGCCGCGCAGCCCGCGTTCGGTCATCGCGAACACGCCCAGCTCGTGGATCGCGCCGAACCGGTTCTTGAACGCCCGCACCAGCCGGAACGCCGAATGCGTGTCGCCTTCGAAGTACAGCACCGTGTCGACCATGTGCTCGAGGACCCGGGGGCCCGCGAGCGCGCCTTCCTTGGTCACGTGGCCGACCAGCACCAGCGTGGTCGTGCTCTGCTTGGCCAGCCGCGTCAGCACCGCCGCGCACTCGCGCACCTGCGCGACCGAACCCGGCGCCGACGCCATCTGCGGCGAATACAAGGTCTGGATCGAATCGACCACCGCGACGCGCGGCCGCTCGCGCTCGATCGTCGCCACGATCCGGTCCAGGTCGATCTCGGCCGCGACCTTCAGGTCCGGCAGGGTGTCGCCGTCGATTCCAAGCCGGCGCGCCCGCAGCGCCACCTGCCCGATCGATTCCTCCCCGCTCACATAGAGCACGCGCGCGCGCAGCGCCATCGCCGCCAGCGCCTGCAGCAGCAGCGTCGACTTGCCGATGCCCGGGTCCCCGCCGATGAGCACCACGCCGCCCTCGACCAGGCCGCCGCCCAGCACGCGGTCGAACTCGTCGATGCCGGTGGACAGCCGCTCGAACTCGGTCGCCCGAACCTCGGCGAGCGCAAGCGCTTCGGACGGCGGCGCCAGGGCGCGTGCCCGCCTGCCCGCCGACGGCTCGGCCGGCGCCTCGACGAGCGTGTTCCAGGCCTCGCAATGCGGGCATTGGCCCTGCCACTTCGCGCTGGCGCCGCCGCAGGCGCTGCAGACGAACTGCGGCCGCCGGACGCGGTTCATGGCGCGGCCGGCGGCCGCGGGCGCCGGTGCCGGCGTACGGTCAATCGGCCTCCTCCCGCACCGGCACGCGCGCCGTGAGCGCGCACAGCAGCTCGTAGCCGACCGTGCCCGCGAGGCCGGCGACTTCGTCCACCGGCACGTGCTCGCCCCACAGCTCGACCACCGTCCCCGGCCGCGCCGCATCGACCTCCGTGAGGTCGATCGTCAGCATGTCCATTGATACCCGGCCGGCGAGCCCGACCCGCCGTCCCGCGACCCACGCCGGCGTGCCGTCCGGAGCGCCGCGCGGATAGCCGTCCGCATAGCCGCAGGCGACCACGCCGATGCGGCTGCGCCGCGGCGCGACCCAGCGGCTGCCGTAGCCGACCGCTGCGCCGGCGGCGACTTCGCGCACGGCGATCAGTTCGGCCTGCAGGCGCATCGCCGCGCGCAGCCCGAGCCCGGCGGCTGCCACACCCGGCGAAGGCGCGCCGCCGTAGAGCGCGATGCCGGGACGCACCGCGCTGTCCCCCGGATGAGGCTGCAGGAACAGCGCGGCCGAATTCGACATGCTGGTGTCGCCGCTCCAGTCCGGTGCCAGCGACCGGAACGCGGCGAGCTGCTCGTCGACCGGCGCGGCCTGCGCGCGATCCGCGTTCGCGAAATGCGTCATCAGCGCCGCGACGCGCACGTGCGGCAACGCGGCGACGCGCGCCCTGACCGCCGCGGCTTCCCCGGCACCGAAGCCGAGCCGGCTCATCCCGGTGTCGAACTTCAGGTAGACCGCGATCGGCCGCGCCGGCCGCGCACGTTCGAGCATCTCGACCTGCCTGGCGCAGTGCACCACGAGCGTCAGGTCGAGGCGCTCGGCATGCGCCTGGTCGGTGCCGTCGAAGGCGCCTTCCAGCAGCAAGATGGGCTTGCGCCATCCTGCGGCGCGCGCGCGCTGCGCCTCCTCGACCTCCAGCACCGCGAGCCCGTCGGCCGCCGCGAACGCGCGCACCGCCCGCTCGATGCCGTGGCCGTAGGCGTTGGCCTTGGCGACCGCCCAGACGCGCCGGCCCGCGGCGCGCCCGCGCGCCACCGCGAGGTTCGCGGCGAGCGCCGTCGGGTTGACGATGGCCAGGAGCGGGCGCGGCATGATGACGGATACTGGACCGGATGCGTTCGGCGCGAGCGACCGGCGCGGCGCGCCGGCGGAAACCGGCGGAAGAATAGCGTGCGCGGCCGATCGCCGCTCGCCGCATGCTATAAACCCGCGCCGCTTCGCCGTCCCTCGCCGGGCCCCCCACTTGAACTTCGCATCCGCAGCATCGCGCCTATGAATCGCGGCTTCTACATCGTGATGGCCGCTCAGTTCTTCTCCTCGCTGGCCGACAACGCGCTGCTGATCGCCGCCTTCTCGCTGCTGCAGGAGATGCACTCGTCGGACGTGATGCGCCCGATGCTGAAGCTCTTCTTCTTCATCTCGTACGTGGTGCTCGCGGCATTCGTCGGCGCCTTCGCCGACTCGATGCCGAAGGGCCGGGTGATGCTGCTCACCAACGGCGTCAAGATCGTCGGCGGCCTGATGATGATGTTCGGCGTCCATCCTCTGCTCGCGTACGCGGTGGTCGGCTTCGGCGCGGCCGCCTATTCGCCGGCCAAGTACGGGATCGTCACCGAGCTGCTGCCGCCCGAGCGCCTGGTCGCCGCCAACGGCTGGATCGAGAGCCTGACCGTGGCCTCGATCGTGCTGGGCTTCTTCGTCGGCGGCGTGCTCGTGTCGCCGACCGTGGGCGCCGCCCTGCTCGCGATCGACGTCCCGTTCATCGACACCAACATCGACAAGGCCGGCGAGGCCGCGATCGGCGTGATCTGCGGGGTGTACGCGCTCGCCGCGCTGATCAACCTGCGGATTCCGGACACCGGCGTGCGCTACGCGCGCCAGGAGCGCACGCCGCTGCGGCTGATCCGGGACTTCAACCACTGCGTCGCGACGCTGTGGAAGGACCCGCTGGGCCAGATCTCGCTCGCCGTGACGACGCTGTTCTGGGGTGCCGGGGCGACGCTGCAGATCCTGATCATCGCCTGGTCCGAGAGCGCCCTGAACATGAACCTGTCGAGGGCCGCGATCCTGCAGTCGGTGACCGCGATCGGCGTCGCTGTGGGCGCCTCGACCGCGGCCGCGCGCGTGTCGCTGAAGCGCTCGCTGTCGGTGCTGCCGGTCGGGATCGCGATGGGTCTCGTCGTGTGCGCGATCTCGTTCATCGACTTCCACGCGCTGCCGGCGGGAGGACCGTCGTGGTGCAGCAAGTGGGTCAGCTGGGCCTCGATCACCGCTGCCGGGCTGATGATGCTGGTGGGCGCGCTCGCGGGCTACTTCGTCGTGCCGATGAACGCCCTGCTGCAGCACCGCGGCTACGTGCTGCTGTCGGCCGGCCATTCGATCGCGGTGCAGAACTTCAACGAGAACCTCGGCATTCTCGTGATGGCGGGCATCTACGCGCTCCTGATCGTGGGCGGCCTGTCGATCAAGACGACGCTGCTCCTGCTGGGCGTGTTCGTCGCGGTCGCGATGACGCTCGTGATGCTGCGCCATCAGTACAACCAGCGGCGCTTCGACGCGGTCGCGCTGATCGGCGACACGCACCACGGCGGCGTGCCGGATTAGCGGACCGCGGCGCCCGATACGCGCCCGCCCCGGCGCCGCTCCCCGCCCGCGCCGCTCAACCCGGCGCGGCGGTACGCCGGAACACCTCGCGCGCCAGGCACAGGTCGGCCCAGGCCTTGGACTTGTCGGCCAGGGTTCGCAGCAGGTACGCCGGGTGGTAGGTGACGATGACCGGCACGCGCAGGCCGTCGATCTCGATCTCGTGCGCGCGTCCGCGCAGGCTGGCGATCGACGCGTCGGTGCCCAGCAGCGATTGCACGGCGAAGCGTCCCATCACGACGATCAGCTGCGGCCGCAGCAGCGCGATCTGGCGCCGGAGGAACGGCACGCAGCGCGCCATCTCCTCGGGCTGCGGGTTGCGGTTGCCCGGCGGCCTGCATTTGAGGACATTGGCGATGTAGACCGCCGAGTCGCCGCCGGCGGCGCGGCCCAAGCCGGCAGCCGCCAGCATGTTGTCGAGGAGCCGCCCAGCCTGGCCGACGAACGGCTCGCCGCGCGCGTCCTCCTCCGCGCCAGGCGCTTCGCCGATCAGCATCCAGCGCGCGCGCCGGTCGCCGACCCCGAACACGGTCTGGGTGCGCGAGCGGCACAGCGGACACGCCGTGCAGGCCGCCACAGCCGCCTGCAGGCGGTCCCAGTCCATCGCCGCCACGCCGGCCGCGGCGGGCGCGCCAGCGGCTTCGGCAGCGGCTGGCGGCGGGTCGGGCGTCCCCGGCGGCGCCTGCACCGTCGGCGCCGCATTGGCGCGCAGGCGCCAGCGCGGGCCGAGCCCGAGCGCGTGCCACAGGCGCTCGCGCTGCGGATGCCCGATCATCGGCCCGACACCGCAGGGCTCACAGCGCCACCCGCATCACGACCGCGTCCTCCCGGCCGCTGGGCGCCGGGTAGTAGCCGCGGCGCACGCCGATGGTCTCGAAGCCGTAGCGCCGGTAAAGGCGCAGCGCGACCGCGTTGCTCGGCCGGACCTCGAGCAGCATCGAGCGCGCGCCATGGTCGCGCGTGACCTGCGCGACCCATTCCAGCATCCTCCAGCCGAAGCCTGCGCGCTGGTAGGGCCGGTCGACGCTCAGGTTCAGCAGATGGGCTTCGTCCAGGGCGAGCATCGCGACCGAGTACGCGACCAGCCCGCCGTCGCCGCCGCGCAGCGTCCATGCCGAGTAGCCGGCGCGCAGCGCGTCCTCGAAGTTGCCGCGCGACCACGGGAACGGATAGATCCGGCACTCGACCGCGAACACTTCGTCGATCTGTTCCGCATCCATCGGTGCGAACCACTCCTGCGCCGGCCGCGCGACCGCGCTCACCGCCCTGCCCCCGCGAGCGCCGCGCGCCGCTCGGCGATCGTCAGCGCGACGCGATCCCGCACGTAGACCGGCGCGGCGGCCTGCGGCGCGACGACGCGCCCGGCCGCGAGATCGATGCAGGCGAGCGCCGCGATCGCCGCCGCGTCGGCGCGCGCGGCGCCGCAGCGCCGGGCCGGCATCGCCGGCGGCCAGTCGGCGGCGTAGGCACCCAGCGCATTGCCGGCGATCACGCTCGGACGCCAGCGCTCGACCAGCGCGGCGAGATCCGCGGCATCGGCAACGGCCGCCGGCGCCGCTTCCTGCCACTGCCCGTCGGCGGCGTCGAACGCCGCCCAGTAGACCTGCCGCATGCGCGCGTCGACCGCCGCCAGCATGCGCGCGCCGGCCTCGGCCGCCGCCGCGCCGTACGCCAGCGCGCGAAGGTTTCCGACCGCGATCAGCGGCCGAGCGCAGCCGTAGGCGAGTCCCTGGGCGACTCCGCAGGCGATGCGCAGGCCGGTGAACGAGCCGGGGCCGCTGCCGAACGCAAGCGCGTCGCAGTCCTCGAGACGGACCGCGCAGCGCGCGAGCAGCGCGTCGATCATCGGGATCACCTGCTCGAGGTGCGGCGCGCCGGCCGGCCCGGCGCTCGACTCGACCCGGCCAGCGCGCGCCAGCGCGATCGTGCAGCGGTCCGCGGCCGTATCGATGGCCAGAATCGTGGGTGGGAACGACGCTTGCAAGGCTTCCGGCCGCCATCGGGCTCGCGGGCGCGCGCGACGGGGCGGCCGGTCCGGCGGCGTCCCCTGCCCGGCCCGCCGTGGTGGCAGCCGCGCCGCGAACGGCATTTTATCGGCGAATCGCGGCGAGCCGGCGCTGCGCTCAGTTGCGGTGGTGGCCGGGACGCCCGGCGCGGAATTCGCCGTGCGCTTCGCGGATCTGCTCGCGCAACTCGCGGCGCTCCTCCGGCGTCAGGCGTCCCGGGCCGGCCCGACCATCGCCGGCCTGCGGCGCCGGTGGCGCGCCGGGGGCGGCGGGCGGCCGGTTGCGCGGCTCGCGTTGCTCGGTGCCGAACTGGCGGATCGCCTCGCGCTGAGCCGGGGAAAGACTGCGCCACACGCCCTGGCGCTGTTCGGGCGTGAGCTGCTGCCACAGTCGGTCGCGCTGCTCGGGCGTCATCTGCTGCCAGAACTCGCGGCGCTGCTGAGGAGTCAGGCCACGCAGCGGATGGCGTTCTTCCGCGGCCGGTACGCCCGGAACCTGTTCGGCTCCCTGCGCGTGCACGGGCGCGAGCGTGCCGGCGGCGCCCAGCGCCAGCAGAGCGAGGCACGCCAGGCGCGTTCGGAACAGCCCCGGCTTCATCGAGCGCTCGACCATCTCATGTGCACAATGTTAGGCATGCTGACGCCCAACTCCACAGGGCTGGAGTCGAAAACTCGAGACGAGCGCGGTAAATTCTGTAACACTTTGTGCACCGGGCAAGGGCTCCGGCGCGCGGCGCCGTAGCATCGCGGGCCGGCACGCCGCCACGGCGGCCCGAGCTCTCCCAAGGCGCTCGAGCCGGCAGATCGATTCCGGGCGTCCGCCGTTTCGTGAACTGTCGCTTGGGGGCGACGCGATGAGCAAGTCGGTTCCGCACAAGATCCTCGTGGTCGACGACGATCAGCGCCTGCGCGACCTGCTGCGACGCTACCTGAGCGACAACGGCTTCACCGTCTACACGGCCGAGAACGCGCAGGCGATGAACAAGCTCTGGCTGCGGGAGCGCTTCGACGTGCTGATCCTCGACCTGATGATGCCGGGCGAGGACGGCCTGTCGGTGCTGCGGCGGCTGCGCGGCGCCAACGACACGACCCCGGTGCTGATGCTGACGGCCAAGGGCGAGGACGTCGACCGCATCGTCGGGCTCGAGATGGGCGCCGACGACTACCTGCCCAAGCCCTTCAACCCGCGCGAGCTGCTGGCGCGCATCAATGCGGTGCTGCGCCGCAAGGCGCCGCCCGAGATTCCCGGCGCGCCGTCGCAGGAGCCGGTGAGCGTGGCCTTCGGCGAGTTCGTGCTCGATCTCGCCACCCGCCAGCTGACCCGCGCGGGACAGGTCGTGCCGCTGACCACCGGCGAATTCGCGGTGCTCAAGGTCTTCGCGCGCTACCCCAAGGTGCCGCTGTCGCGCGAGAAGCTGATGGAGATGGCCCGCGGACGCGAGTACGAGGCGTTCGACCGCAGCCTCGACGTGCAGATTTCGCGGCTGCGCAAGCTGATCGAGCCCGATCCCTCCAAGCCGCGATTCATCCAGACCGTCTGGGGGCTGGGATACGTGTTCGTCCCAGACGGCGCAAGTTGAGGCTTGGATCGCCGCCGCTGTTCTGGCGGACTTTCCTGCTCATCGTTGTCCTGTCGGTCGCGAGCCTCGCGGCCTGGGTGCCCGCCATCCGCGTCTTCGAGCGCGAGCCGCGGGCGCGGCAGATCGCGCAGCAGGTGGTGTCGATCGTCAATACCACGCGCAGCGCGCTCGTGTATTCCGACCCGGCCCGCCGGCGCGGCCTGCTCGCCGATCTGGCCGAGAACGAAGGCATCCGGGTGGTCCCGCTCGAGCCCGCCGACCAGGTCGTGCCGCTGCCGGAGGGCGCGCTGACGGCGAGGGTCACCCAGCTGGTCGGAGAGCGGCTCGGGCCAGGCACCCGCCTCGCATCGGAGGTCAACGGCGTCAACGGGCTGTGGATCAGCTTCTCGATCGAGGACGACGGCTACTGGGTGTTCATCGATCGCGATCTGCTCAGCCGCCGCACGAACCGCGAATGGATCACCTGGGCCGTCCTCTCGGCGCTCGGCTCGCTGCTGGTGGCGATCGCGATCGCGCGCGTGGTCAACCGGCCGCTGGCCGCGCTGTCGCGCGCCGCGCGCGAGCTCGGCGCCGGGCGCGTGCCTTCGGCGCTGCCGGACAAGGGCCCGCGCGAGATCCGGGCGGTCAACCAGAGTTTCAACCGGATGGTCGCCGACCTGGAACAGCTCGAGCGGGATCGTTCGATCCTGCTCGCCGGCATCTCCCACGATCTGCGCACGCCGCTCACGCGCCTGCGCCTCGAGCTCGAGCTCAACGAGCTGCCCGAGGCGGCGCGCGACGCGATGGGAGGCGACCTCGACCAGATGGACTCGATCGTCCGCCAGTTTCTCGACTACGCGCGCCCGACGCCGCAGCGCAAGGCCGAGGCGGTGGACCTGTCGGCGCTGGTCGCCGACGCGCTCGCCCGCAGCCGGCTCGCCGGCGCGCAGGACACGACCCTGACCGGGCAGATCGAGCCCGGTGTGATCGTGCACGGCCACCCGATCGAGCTCGCGCGCGCGATCGACAATTTGCTCGGCAACGCCGACCGGTACGGGCGCGACGGCGACGGCCGCCTGCGGCTGGGCCTGCGGTTGGAGCGCGACCCCGCCGCGCGCGCCGTGGTGCTGACCGTATCCGACCAGGGTCGCGGCATCGCGGCCGACCAGATCGAGCGCCTGCTGCGCCCGTTCGAGCGCGGCGACAGTTCGCGCTCGGGCGCGGCCGGCGCCGGACTCGGGCTGTCGATCGTCGACCGCGTGGCGCGCCTGCACGGCGGCCGCCTGACGCTCGAATCGAACACGCCGAGCGGCTTGCGCGCTTCGGTGCGGATTCCGACCCTACCGGCGCCGGCGGCCGCCGCCTGAACCGCCTCGTGGTGCACTGCAAATCCCATCGGGAAGCGGACCAAAGCGCCATCGTCATCTGACGACGATCAAGGCAGGTTGTCCGCGCGAACCGGCACGGCGGCCGAAGACGTATTACGCTATCGGGCTCTGAGAAGAGGCACCCGCATCGAGCGCCGCGACGCGCCTCGCGGGACCGCCGCGGCCAAGATCGAAACAGGGGTTCGTGAGGGGCCGCCAGTTTCTGTCGAAACGGCCCACGGACCATCAACGGAATGCCAGCAGGAATGAAGCTTGTGAATGCCGCGGGGAGTGCTCGAGGGGGGCCGGCGAGCCCGATGCCGTCCAAGCCGCGGTTCGCGCTGGGCGCCGGGGCCCTGATGGTCGGTTGCGCAGTCAACTATTTCGGCGACCGGCTGCTCGGGATCAAGCTCGAGCTTTGGCGCGGGCTCCTGGCCACGTTCAGCCTTCCCTCGATGCTGGACGTGTTCGTCGTCCCCTTCATCGTCGGCCTGATCGTGGCCTGGATTTTCGGTCGGGGGGCGTACTGGCTGTGCTATTTCCCGCCGCTGATCGTGCGCTGCATCGCCTACGTGCTGCTGCATGTCAGCGGCGGCATCCCGCCCGGCACCCGGTTGATCCCGTTCGGATACTGGGGCTTCTTCGTGATCCTGGCGATGGAAGCGGCGGCGATCGGTGGCGTGCTCGGCGAGGTCATGATCAAGCGCACTTACGGCAGGTCGCTGCCGCAATCGCCGGCGGCCAGGCGACCTGGCGCACGCGACAGCGGGTCGCGATGAGGCCGTTTTCGCCTCCTGGCGCGGACCAGCGCGCCCGCAGGGCGCGCTTCCTCGCGGCGACCATCGTCACCTGCATGGCGCTGCTCGTGATCGGCGGCAGTCTGCACGTCGTTCTGCTCGGCTCGGTCCGCATGGACGAGATGCGCGAGAGGGCGACGTACAACCTGCGCGAGGAGCCGGCGCGCATACGCGCCGCCGGCGAGGACCTCGTGCTGCACGCGCAGCACGAGAAGCTCGAGCGCGCCGCCGCCGAGGGAACCGCGGTCGCGCCGGGCTACACGGTCGAGCAGGCGGAATCGCTGCTGACGCCCGCGCAATGGGAGGACCTGGCGTCCACGGTGGCGGTTCCCGGCGGGCCGTTCAAAATGGGGACGAACCTCGAGCGCGCCGACGCCCAGGACAGGCCCCAGCACAGCGTCGACGTCGCCGCGTTCCGGATCGACAAGTACCTGGTGACGAACGCCCAGTACGCGCGCTTCGTCGCGGCGACCGGGCACCGGCCGCCGTCGAGCTGGAAGAACGGCCGGATCCCGGATGGCCAGCTTCTCTACCCGGTGACGATGATCAGCTGGTTCGACGCGCAACAGTACGCAAAATGGGCCGGCAAGCGGCTGCCGACCGAAGCCGAGTGGGAAAAGGCGGCGCGCGGAACCGACGGGCGTCGCTGGCCCTGGGGCGACGTGATGGACTCGAAGCGCTTGAACACCTACTACAATGTCGGGTCCGCCAGCAACGTCAACACGTACGCCAACGGCATCAGCCCGTACGGCGCCTACGACATGGCGGGCAACGTCAGCGAGTGGGTGCAGGACGACTTCCTGCCATACGAGGGGACCGACGCCTCCGCCGACCTGTTCCAGGGCAAGGTGGCGCGCGTGCTGTCGGCGGAAGATCGAGCGATGAAGCTGTCCGAGATGGTTCCGGTGGACCGGCACTACAAGGTGATGCGCGGAGGATCGTGGAAGGGCGATCCCTTCTCGACCGCCACCTACCACCGGGGCTACGCGTGGCCCAACTACGCGTCCGACTTCTTCGGTTTTCGCTGCGCGCAGGATGCGGGCGCGGTCGCCGCTGCACCGCCACGGTGAGGAGCGCATGACGATCCGCGCCAGAGCCGCCGCGCCGGCGGCGGCGTTCACAGCGCTGCTCGCGGCGGTACCGCACGTCCCCGCGCTGGCGGCCGTCGACAGCTATCGCTTCATGCACGTGACGATCGAAACGCCGTGGCACATCTTCCTGTTCCTGTTGATCGGCGTCTTTGCGCCATTCATCCTGATGGTCGCGCTGGTGTGGCGCAACGCCTGGCGCAAGATCGGCAAGCATGACGCTCGGCGGCCCGGGCAGCCGCGAACGCCACCGCTGACGCCACCGCAGACGCCGCCGCCGCAGCCGCCCGAACATGAATAGCGTGCTGCCGACTGGCCTCCCGGGAGCGATGCGGGCGTCGTTCGGCCGCATGGCGCTCGCGTGGGTGATGGCGCTGCTCTGCCTTGCCTGCTGGCCGGCGGCCCATGCGGCCGAACCGGCGCCGGCCAGCAGTGGCGCCCAGGTGCTGCAGGCTTTCGAACAGCCGCCGCAGGCGGGAGCCGCCGCGGACGCGACCGATCGCTTCCGGCGCAAGGTGATGTTCGCGCTCGGCGTGCCGCTGCTGCTGATGCTGCTGATCACGGGCGCGCTGGGCATTGCGGTCGGCGTCTACGGCAAGCCGCTTTATGCGCTGCACATGCTGTGCGCCGGACTGAGCGTGACGCTTGCCGTGGTGCACGCGATCGTGGGCCTGGTTTGGTTCTACCCCTTCTGAGACCGCGCTCCGCGCCCGCGCTGCTGGCGCCGCTGTACTTCGCCTCGGGTCTGGCCGGCCTGTGCTACGAGGTGCTTTGGGCGCGCCTGCTGGGGACCCAGTTCGGGGTCAGCATCTTCGGGGTCGTGCTCACGGTGAGCGCGTTCATGGCCGGTCTCGGCCTCGGCAGCCTGACCGGAGCGCGCTGGACCGCACGCCCGCACGCCGCATTGACCGGGCGATCGGCCCTGCGCCGGTTCGCGCAGCTCGAACTCGGCGTCTCGCTCTACGCGCTGCTCCTGCCCTGGCTCGCGCGCGCCCTCGGCGGCGAGCTCGATGCGGTGGCGGCCCGTCTGTCGCTGGCGCAATGGTATGGGGTCCAGGGCGCGGTCGGGCTGGTGCTGATCGCGATTCCGGCGTGGGCGATGGGTGCCGGGTTTCCGATGATCCTCGCCGCGGGCGACCCCGGGTCGACGGCGGCGACGGTCGGACGGATCTACGGCGCCAACACCCTGGGCGCCGCGTTGGGAGCCCTTTTCCCGCTCTGGGGGCTGCCGGCTCTGGGCTGGGCGCAGTCGCTGCGGCTGGCCGCACTGGCGGGAGTTGCCGTTGCGCTGACGGCATTCGCGCTTGCGCGGGGCGGCGCCGCAGGCGACGAGCCGCACCCACCGCGGCAACAGCCGGCCGCCCGGCGTCCTTCGGGGCTGATCCTGCTGTCTTACGGCGGCGTCGGCGCGGCCGCGATCATGCTCGAGATCGGCTGGACGCGGCTCTACGGCATGGTGCTGCTGCGCACCGAATACGTGCTGGCCGTGATCCTCGCGGTGTACCTGCTTGGGACCGCGCTCGGCAGCCTGCTGCCGGTGCGCCTGCGCGAAGCGCGCTGGCTGCCGCCGCTGATGCCCTTCGCGGCAGCCGGAGCGGCGCTGGCGGGTCTGGCGGCGCTGCCGCTATTGTCGTCCTGGATTGAGACGCGTCAATTCGACTCGCTCGGCAGTGCGCTAGTGTTCGAGTCGCTGGCGCTCGGCTTGCTGACGCTGCCGGTGACGATCGTCCTCGGCGCGTGGCTGCCGATGCTGGCCGCCCGCAGCGGCAGCGGCAGCGGCGCCTGGCTGTACGGAGCCAACAGCCTCGGAGCGGCTCTCGGCGCGATCGCGGCAGGCGCGGTCGCGATTCCGGCGGTCGGCACGCCGGCGACGGTGGTGCTGGCGGCTTTGCTTTTGCTGGCGTTCGGGCTGGCGTGGAGCGCGCCGCGCCGCGTGCTGATCGCGGTGCCGCTGGCTGCCGTGCTGGCCTGGCCGCTGCACCGGTTTCCGGCGCTGAGCAGTCTGATGCCCGCCGCGCACGGCGGCAGTCGCGAGTTGTTCGTGTACGAGGACGCCATTTCGCTGAACCACGTCATCGAGGAGGAGAGCGGACAGCGCCTGCTGCTGACCGACCTCCAGCGCATGGACGCCTCGACCGAGCCGGCCGCGGTGCAGATCCAGGCCGACCAGGCGCGCCTGCCCCTGCTGCTGCATCCTGCGCCGCACAGCGTGCTCTTTCTCGGCCTCGGCACCGGGATCTCGGCGAGCGGATCCGCCCCGTTTCCGGACCTGGATCGGACGGCGGTCGAGCTGTCGCGCGGCGCCATCGTCGCTGCTGGATCCTGGTTCGCGCCCGTCAACGGCAACGTCGCGCTGCAGATGCATGTGCGGCGCGACGATGCGCGTCGCTTCCTGAGCGCCGACGATCGGCGCTACGACGTGATCGTCGGCGACCTTTTCCATCCCGACCTGGCCGGGACCGGCTCGCTGCTCTCGGTGGAGCAGTTCGCGCGCGCGCGCGGCCGCCTCGCGCCGGGCGGCCTCTTCACCCAGTGGCTGACGCTCAACCAGTTCGATCAGCGCTCCCTCGATGCGGTGCTGCGCAGCTTCCGGCGCGTGTTCCCTCAGGCCCAGCTCTTCATGGACGGCATGCATCTGGCGCTGGTGGGACCGAATCCAGACGGCCCCGGCCCCGCCATCGGCGCGGCCGCGATCGCGTCGAACCTGGATCGCCTCGACCCGCAGGCGCGCGAGGCGGCCACCGGCGGCGAGGGCCCGTGGACCTGGCTCGGCCGCTATTGGGGCCCGATCGCCGACAGCACCGGGCCCCTGCAGCACGAGTGGATGCCATTCATCGAGTTCCGGCTGCCCAAGGTGCGCTACGGCGACGGCGCACAGGTCGCGGCCCTGCTGGCGGAGTTGCTGCGCCGCAGGCCCGACGCTGCGGCGGCGGCCGGGCTGCTGGGCGTGGCGCCGGCCGATCGCGAACCGTTCGCGCGCGCCTATGCGGCGACGTCGCTGGCCGCCAGCGCCTGGGTTGCCGCGATCGGCGGCGACGCCGACCAGGCCGTGCAGCTCGAACGGCGCGCGTACGAGTCCAATCCGCGCGACCGCTGGATCGCGAACTCGCTCGCCGACGCGCTGCTCGACTCGCTGCCGCAGGCGCGCCGGGCCGGCCTGGGCGACGCCGAGGCCTTGCAGCGCATACTGCGCATCAGCCCCGACCACGTCGAGACGCTGCGCGCGCTGTGGCACGTCGAGCGCTCGGCAGGAAACGCAGTCGCGGCCGAGCAGTACCGCTCGCGGCTGCTCGCGGTGTCTCCGTTCGACTTCGAGGCGCGCGCGCGCGCTCCCGACTCCTAGGCGTGGCCCGCAACGGGAAAGGCCCATGTCGACCTCCAGCCGCTCGTCGCTCCAGAGCATTCCGATCCGGATCGCGCCCGCCGGTCCGGCCGCCGTGCCCACCCGATATCACGAGCGGCGGCGCGCAATCCAGTTGCTGATGCTCGCGCTCGCGGTGCTGATCCCGGTGACGGGCCTGTTCCGGATCGACCCGGTCGGCGGCGCCCTCGTCGTGCTGGGCCGGCAGGTGTGGTTCTCCGACTTCTTCCTGATCTTCGGCCTCTGGATCACGCTCGCCACGGCGCTGATCTTCCTGTACTCGATCGCCGGCACCGTGTTCTGCGGCTGGGCCTGCCCGCAGAACACGCTGGCCGAATGGGCCAATTACATGACCCGCCTGCTGCTCGGCAGGCGCGCCGAAGTCAGCCTGACGGGCGAGCCGATCCAGGTCACCGCATCGAAGAACCGCGCGGCCAACTGGGTCGTGCTCGGGCTGTCGTTCGTGCTCGCGTCGATGCTGGCGGCGCTGGTGCCGATGCTCTACTTCTATCCGCCGGGGGCGGTCTGGTCGTTCGCGTCGCTGCGCGCGGACGCGCGGCTGCCCGGCTCGCTGTATTGGATCTACTCGGTCTTCGTGCTGATCATCCTGCTCGACGTCTCGGTGCTGCGCCATTTCTGGTGCCGCTTCCTGTGCATCTATCGCGTCTGGCAGCATTCGTTCAGGACCCGGCAGACGCTGCACGTCGCCTACGACGCCGGCCGTTCGGGCGACTGCACCGGCTGCAACTTCTGCGAGACCCGCTGCTTCATCGAGCTCGATCCCCGCCGGACCGAGGTCTACAGCAGCTGCATCAATTGCGGCGAGTGCATCGACGCCTGCGGCGTCATGCACCAGAAGAAGGGCGAGCCCGGGCTGTTGCGGTTCGAGTTCGGCGAGCGCGGTGCGCGCGGCGGCCCTCGCGATGCGCAGCCGTCGCTGCTGTCGAGATCGCGTTGGGCGCTCCCGTTCACGCTGTTGGGGCTGCTGATGTTCGGGTGGGGGCTGCGAACCTACGAGCCGTTCCACCTGTCGGTCGACCATGCCGAGGCGGCGCCCGGCCGGGCGATCCAGGACTACCGGATCGCCATCGCGAACAAGGAGTATCGGGAACACAGCCTCGACGTGCGCGTATCGGGCATTCCCGCCGGGACGTACCGCCTCAGCGAGGAGCGGCTCGCGGTCGGCGGCACCGAACGCGCGACGCTGATGCTGTCGATCGCGCCCGGGTTGAAGCACGGCCTGTATCCGGTGCACATCGAGGTTCGCGCCGACGACGGCTGGGTCGGACGGTTCGACATCCAGCATCTGGCGGCGGCGCTTTGAGCGCCGGCTCGAGCGTGAGCCGGCCGGATCGAGATCGACATTTGCCACGGAGGGCGGCATGAGCGAAGCCAAGGGAGACGAGAGCGCGGCCGGAGTGCATCCGGAGTGGGGCAAGAACCCGGCGGACCATTTCGGATACGCGTCCGACGAGGAGCGCCTGGCCAGGCGCGGCATGGAGGACTGGGAACTGGTATCGAAGATTCCCGCCTCGCAGCGGCGCGTACCGTACTGGTTCATCGCCGTGGTCGTGATCGTGCTGCTGATCGCGGTCGGCCTGGGCTTCCCCTTCTGGGGGCAGCGGCCGGGCGTCGTCGTGCCATGGTTCAACTGGGGATTCGTCGCCGCGATCGTCTACGTCGCCGCCGCGGCCGCGTTCGTGTATTTCATGGTGAACCTGTACGGATCCGAGCGGGCCGGGCGCCTCGACGACGACCCCGAGAACCGCACAGGCGAGCGGACGGCAGGCGCCGACAAGCCGGCGGACGGCGAACGGTCGGATCGGTGAGCGCGCCGGGCCGCCCCAAGCGCTCACGGCCCTTGGCGCGCAGCGCCAAGGTAAGCCAAACCTGCGCGCCGGGCCGCCCCAAGCGCTCACAGCCCTTGGCGCGCAGCGCCAAGGTAAGCCCAACCTGCGCGCCGGGTCGCCCCAAGCGCTCACAGCCCCTTGCGCGCAGCGCAAGGGTAGTCCAATGAGCCGGTCCCGCATCCTCGCAGCCGCCGCGATCGCGATCGCGGCGGGCGCCACGTCGGCCTGCAGCGACGGCGGCAGCACGCGCGCGCAGGCCATCGCGTCTCAGCGCTGGGGCGAGATCGAAATCAAGGTCGAAACCCGGCCCGCGCCGCCGCGGCCCGGAGCCAACGAGATCCTGGTCATGGCGACCGGCCCGCACGGGCGGCCGGTGCACGACCTGATGATCCTTATCCGCGCCGGCGAGCAGGCGCCCTGGACGCAGACGATCCAGGACGGCTATGTCGGCGTGTATCGGCGCGCGCTGCATCTCGGACCCGGAACGACCGCGCTGGAAGTTCAGGCCAGGAGCGGCGACGAACAGAAAGTTTTCAGCTTCCCTCTCGCCGTTGGCGATCGACCGTGAAGCGCGGGCTGCTGCGTCGCAGCGACCGCATCGCGAAACTTCGACGGTGCACCGATATCCGAACTCTGGCCCTTTGGGCCGGGGAATCGAGACGGACACGATGCGAATGAGTCTCAATTACTGATCCAATCCTCTAGAGGAGAAACGCGGTACTGTGTTCCCATGACGCTGAATGTGTGCTTATAATCGATTCACCTCAACGTTATCGGGGCTTTAACGTGTGAGTGGGGGGGAGGGGCCGCGTCAACGACACTCGGTACGCGGTCGTTAAGCCCGCGTGGGTCGCGCTTCCCGTGTCGATCGTCCGGACCGAGTCGCGGCGTTTTCGCCGCGATTGAGTTTTGCTCGCCGGTCGGCTTTCGGCATTTGGTCGCCGCATTCACCTGCAAGCCACCGACCCTTGCGAGAGCAAGATCCGACTTACTGAAAGGAGACAGTCAATGACCAGTCGGCGCGATTTCGTGCTGAAGTTCGTTCCCCTGGCGGGTGCCGCGGCGGCACTGCCTCGCCTGGCTTCGGCCGACGAGGTTCCGGCGCTGACGGAAACCGATCCGATGGCGATCGCGTTGGGCTTCAAGCTCGACACGAAAAAGGCCGATCAGGCCAAGTTCCCGAAGCATACGAACGAGCAAAGCTGCGCGAGCTGCCTGCACTTCACGAAGCCGGGCGCGGACGCGGCGCGGTGCGACCTGTTCAACAAGAGCGTGCCGAAGGGCGGCTGGTGCAGCGGCTATTCGAAGCGGCCTTGATGCTTTGAGCGACCGGGCGGCGGCGCTGCGTCATACGCCGCCCCGCCTGCCGCTTCGCCGTGCTGTCCGCGCGCAGCGCGGATCGGGTCCGCGGGAATCGCCGATGCGACGGACGGTCGGCGCAATTCCCTTGACACGATGTGTGATTGAAATAGACTCGATTCGCGCTTCTTTCGAACCCGACCCGTCTTCCCAATCGAAACGGGCGTCGATTCACCAGAGGGGATGGAGACAATGCCTATCGAATTGCTGGTCCCGATCGTCATCTTCGTGGTGGGCATCCTCATTTCGCACGCCACCAGCGCGATCGGCGTCAGGCTGCTCGAGCAGAACCGCAAAGACTGAGGCCAGGCACATCCGGTCTCAGGGAACGGGCCCGGCCATGGCCGGGCCTTTTCCTGCGTAATGCGATCGCTCCGCGTGCTCCGCACCGCGGAGCGGAACTTTCCGGATCAGGGGGCCATGCGCACTCATCCGCTGTCGAAGTTCCTGGTGCTGTCCGTGATCTCGTTCTGCATCGGGACGATCCACGGCATGCTGCAGGTGATGCCGTCGATCCGCCATTGGCTCGACTCGATCGGCAGTCCCTATGGCGGCCCGGGGCACATGATCGATCCGCTCGCGCACGCGCACATGAACCTGGTCGGCGGCGTCGTGCTGCTGGCGATGGGAACGACGTACTACCTTCTGCCGATCTTCCGCGGCCGCGAGATCTACTCGGTGCGGATGGTCAACCATACGTTCGCCTGGACCAGCCTCGGCGCATACGCCTTCTACTTCATCCAGCTCGGATTCGGTATCCGCGAAGGGCTCCTGCTGCATTCGGACCCCGGCAGCATTCCGCTGGTGCACCGGTTCTACGGCCCGTCGGTCGCCCTGGCCGGCACCGTGATGGCCGTGGGCTTCCTGGTCTACCTCGCCAACATCGCTCTCACGCTGCGCAAGGGCCATCCGTCCGCCGAGGCCGCGCCGCGGCCTGCCGGCGAAGCTGCCGGGGCGCCACCGGTGCCGGCAGCCGGCAACGTGGCGTTTGCCGACGAGCACCGGACCGCCGCCGCCAAGCGCTTTCCGGCCATCGTATCGGTCGGCCCCGGGAACGGTCCCGTGCGGCGTACCGGTACCTGATCACGCGCAGCGCCGCGAGCGCGACACGCCGCCGGGTCGAAACGGCGAGCGGCTGCGCGGCCGTTCGGAGCCGCGGTTCGCGGCAAATCCTACTTGCGGGCGACGAAGTAGACCGCCGTGGCGATGACGAGCAGCGCGATGAGCGTCTCGATCATCCGGTCTTCACGCGGTCACGCGCGCGTCCGACATGCCGTTGCGGACCGCCTCGTTGCGGATCAGCGCCCGCCGCAGGAGCAGATAGCCGAGGGCGATCACGACGACGGTCGCGACGATGTCGAACCAGCTGCTCATCGGCATATGGCTCTGCTCGAACGGGCCGGCGGGGTGGGAGCCCGCGATCCACGTGAAGCGCTCGATCCAGGTGCCGATGATGATGCACGCGCCGATGCGCGCGATCGAGACCGGTGAATGGCGGAAGTACGTGAATACGAGCAGGCAGAACGGGATCATGAACTTCAGCACCAGGAACGTCCACCAGAGCACGCTGTAGTCGCCGTTCACCATGCCTTCGATCCGGTTGCGCTCGTGCGGCAGGTTGCCGTACCAGATCGTCAGGTACTGGGCGAAGTACAGGTAGGTCCACAGGATCGTGAACGCCAGCAGCATCTGGCCGAAGTAGTTGAAGATCTTGTCTTCCGGCGTCTTGGGGAAGAGGCCGCGGCGGGTCAGGGAGTAGATCAGCGCGATCAGGAACGCGAGCGTCATGCCGAAATTGCTGACGAAGTGGTACATGCCGTAGACCGAGCTCTCCCAGGTCGGCAGCATCGTCATCTCGAAGTCCCAGGCGACCATCGTGCCGTACACCACGTGCACCACGGGGATCCAGTTCGCGGTCGCCTTGAAGCGCGCCCAGTCCTCGTCGCTGCGCTCGCTGACCGCCTGCAGCCGGATGAAGCGGCTCCACAGCCACCAGACCAGCAGCAAACCGCCGATCTCGCGTCCGATCAGGAAGCCGCGGTTGTGCCAGCCGTTCAGATGCTCGTGCGCCCCGCCGCCGAGCCAGGGGAAGGTCGCGGGGCCTGCCGCGAGCAGCACCAGCAGCAGCGCGAACGCGAGCGGAAACAGGCCGAACAGCGAAACCGCGACCCGGCGGACGACGTAGCGCCATTTCGCGCTCACCAGATGCAGGATGCAGGCGAGCGTGACCCCCCCGAGGGTCAGGTGGAGCACGATCAGGAAATCGGCGGTCAGTACGGACCAGCTGGCGAAAGGCGGCATCTTCTGGACTCACTCACTTCGTCGGGCTCTTGGCCTGCGCGGTCGCGCCCGGCCTGGCGAGCACGTTGCGGACATAGTTGGCGACGTGCCAGCGTTCGGTCGGCGACAGGTCGTTGGCGTAGACCGGCATCACGGCGCCGCCGAACGTGATGTAGCCGAAGACCAGGCCGTCCGGGATCTCCTTCATCGCGGCGCTCGTCAGGTCGAACGGCCGCAGCAGCAGCTTCTCGCCGACCAGGCCGTCGCCCTTGCCCGAGACGCCGTGGCAGGGCACGCAGTAGATCGTGAAAAGCTGCTGCCCCTTGTGGATCGACTCGGGCGTTGCCGGGATCGGATTGGCGAGCTTGGCGGCGGCGTCGCGGTCCGCGAGGTGCGTGGTCGGCGTGTCCGGCACCGGCACCGAGCGCTTCGGAAACGGCATCGGGCGCGCCTGCGGCTTGATCGAGATCTGGTCGGCCATGTCGCGCGACCAGGGCCACGCGAGCGCGGTCGCCGGCGCCAGCACGCAGAGCAGCAGCGAAATCAGCCTTGCCGTCATTCCGCGACCTCCTCCTGGAGGGACAGCACGTTGTGGCGCTCGAAAATGGCGCGCACCATCTCGATGCTCTGGACGTCGGCCTTCACCATCACGCCGATCTGGTCCTCCGAGACCTTGGCGTTGTACAGCTCGCTCTTCATCCGCTTGGGCAGGCCGGCGCAGATCAGGAAGCCGAGCACCGTGATGTAGACCCCGCCGAGGATCAGCATCTCGTACGTGAGCACGAAGTCCGGCGGCAGCGGGATGATCGGCTTGCCGCCCTTCGCCTGCGCGAAGAAATTCGCCTGCGCCGCGGCGATCGACAGGAACCCGAGCCCGCCGCCGAGAATGGCGCCCGTCAGCGTGAAGGCCCGGATGTGGATCGGGCGGTCGCCCAGCAGGTCCTCGACGTCGGGGTGCTCGATCGGCGACTTGATCGTGACGTCGTCCCAGTCGAGGTGCTGCAGGTTCGCGGCGCGCAGCTCGCGGATCGCCGCCGACGCCTGGTCGAAATCGTTGAACAGCCCGAGCAGGCGCTTGATCATCATGCCTCCTTCACGCGCGGCTTGGTCGCGAGCTTGCGGTGGTACACCATCTCCTTGACCTCGTACATCGACACGCTGGGCACGAGCTTGCAGAACAGCATGAACAGCATCCCGAACCAGCCGAAGCTGCCGAACACGACGCCCCACTGGATCAGGCTGGGCATGAACGTGTGGTCCCAGGTCCACGGGTAGTAGCCGTGCGAGAAGGTCGGCGTCACGATCATCCAGCGCTCGAGCCACATGCCCAGGTTGAGCAGCAGCGAGATGATCAGCATGGCCGTCAGGTTCGCCCGCACCTTCTTGAACATCAGCGTCAGCGGCACGACCGAGCCGAGGAAGTTCATCGCCCACCAATAGATCGCGTACGGGCCGGTCGCCCGCATCAGCAGCGTCTCCTTCGCGACCTCGTCGTGCCCGTACCACACCGACGAGTACTCGATCAGGTTCAGGTAGGTCCACGCCATCGCGATCGCGAACGTGAGCCGCCCGGTCTTGTCGAGGATCGGCATCGTCATGTATTCCTCGAAGCGGAACACGTGGCGCAGCATGATGAACAGCGTGATGATCGCGGCGCACCCGGAATACAGCGCCCCGGCGACGAAGTAGGGCGGGAACGACGTGATGTGCCAGCCCGGCTGCTGCGACATCGCGAAGTCCGACGCCACGATCGAATGCACCGACACCGCGAGCGGGATCAGGAAGCACGCGATGACCAGGTAGGCCACCCGGAAGTTGCGCCATTGCCGGTCGGTCCCCATCCAGCCCAGCGACAGCGTGGTGTAGAAGCTCTTGCGCCAGCCGGTCGCGTTGTCGCGGCAGATCGCGAAGTCCGGGATCGCGCCGACGTAGAGGAACAGGATCGACGAGCTGAGGTACGTGAAGATCGCCATCGCGTCCCACAGCAGCGGCGACTGGAAGTTCGGCCAGGTCCAGCGCTCGCTCGGATACGGCAGCGCGTAGTAGATCTGCCACAGGCGCCCGAGGTGGACCGCCACGAACAGGCCCGCGGTCATCAGCGAGAAGGTCGTCATCGCCTCGGCGAAGCGGTAGATCGGCTTGCGCCAGTCGGCGTGGATGATGTGCAGGATCGCCGACAGCAGCGTGCCCGAATGGCTCATCCCGATCCAGAAGATGAAGGTCGCGATGTAAAGGCCCCAGACGTCCGGGTTGTTCATGGCCGACACGCCCATGCCCTTGTCGTACTGGTACATCTCGCAACCCAGCCCGACCACGAATGCCAGGAACGCGCCGCCGAACAGCAGCCAGTAGGTCAGCCGCGGGCGCTCGAGGCTCTTGAGCACGTCGCGATTGATCTGCGCCCAGGCGATGTCCTCCCGGATGTCCTTTTCCTTCTGCTCGCTCACCGCGCTTATCGTGGCGCCGGGGAAAGTCACACTGCTCATCGTCTGGTTCCTGGTCCGCCGCTCAGGCCTTGGTGTCGCGCACGCGCTCGAGGTACATCACCGACGGGTACGGCCGCAGCTCCTCGAAGATCCGGTACCCGCGCAGCCCGCCGTTGTCGCCTTCCTTGTCCTTCTCCTGCTGCTCCTTCTCCAGCTCGACGCGCTGGCGGCGCCACTTGTCGGCCACCGCCGAGTGCGGGTCGGCCAGGTTGCCGAACGTGATCGCGCTGGTCGGGCAGGCCTGCGCGCAGGCGGTGAGCACCTCGCCGTCGGCGACCAGCCGGCCTTCGGTCTTCGCCGTGTTCTTCGCGGTGATCAGCCGCTGCACACAGAAGGTGCATTTCTCCATCACGCCCTTGGTGCGCACCGTGTGGTCCGGGTTGAGCTGCATCGGCAGCGGATCCGGCCAGGCCTTCTCCCGGTCCGGGTAGTCGTACCAGTTGAAATACCGCACCTTGTAGGGGCAGTTGGCGGAGCAGTAGCGCGAGCCGATGCAGCGGTTGTAGATCTGCGAGTTCAGGCCGTCGGGCGTATGGTTGGTGGCGCCGACCGGGCACACCGTCTCGCAGGGCGCCGCCTCGCACTGCTGGCACATCATCGGCAGGAACTGGGCGCCCTGCTCCGGCGTCTGTGCGTCGGACTCGTTCCAGTAGCGCTCGATGCGGATCCAGTGCATCTGCTGACCGGCGGCGAACCTCTCCTTGCCGACGACCGCGATGTTGTTCTCCGCGTAGCAGGCGACCACGCAGGCGTTGCAGCCCGTGCAGGCGTCGAGATCGATCGCCATCGCCCACTTGTAATCGGTGTACTGGCCCGGCTGCGGGTGCGCGACGCGGTACTTGCTCCAGTCGTTCAGAACGTGTTCGATCGACACCTGTCAGACCTCCTTCGACAACTGCGCCTTCTCGGCCGTCAGCGTGACGACCAGCTTGCGTCCCTCTTGCGTCTTCAGCACGCCCGACTTCCAGCCTTCGTCCTTGACCACGCGCGTGCGCTGGCCGGTCTGGCTCAGCTTGACGCGGGTCGCGTACAGCGCGATGTCGCCGGTGGCGGCGTCGAACACCGGATCGAGGATCCGGAACGGGTTGACGCCGCGCCCGTCCGCGTAGCGCCCCATCTGCTGGTGCCCCTGCCCCAGCGGCACGCCGATCACGTCCGGATGCAGCCCCGGGAACAGGTAGGCCTGCACCTTCAGCGAACCGCCGGCCGACGCGATCTCGACGATGTCGCCCTCGCGGATGCCGAGCTTCTCGGCCGTGGCGGGGTGGATCTCGGCCCACGAGTCCCACACCACGGTCGTCAGCGAGTCCGGCACCTCCTGCAGCCATGGCAGGTTGGCGTGGCGCCCGTCGCGCAGGCTGGCTCGCACGGCGGGAGCCAGGCGGAACGGAAAAGCCGGATCGGGCGCCGCCGCGACGCCGGAAAGATCGATGTCGACGGCGGTGGGCTTGGCGGTGAGGTGCTGCTCCTCGGCATTGACCCTCAGCACGCCGCGACTGAGCGCCTCGCTCCAGAATTCCTCGTCGTCGGCGGCCGCGCCGGAAAACGCGCCCTTGTTCTTCGTCAGCGCGCCCTTCAGATACGCGTAGAAATCGGGGAACGCCTTGTAATCGGCCGGACGGCGCTTCTTGAGCAGCTCGAGCAGCACGTCGCCCAGCGATCGAGTGCCGTCGGCGTACAGCTTCTCCATCAACGGCTGCTGCAGGTTCATCTCGACGCCCTCGGGCTGGTACAGCGCCAGGTGCGTGCCCCAGTCCTCGAGCGCCGAGTCGACCGGCAGCACGAGGTCGGCCTCGTGCGCGGTCTCGTCCACGTATTGCGCGAATGCGACCTTGAATGCGGCCTTCGGCAGGTTCTCGCGCAGCTTCAGGAAGTCCGGCGCCGTGAACACAGGGTTGACGTCGTGGAAGAACACGGTCTTGTAGCGGCCGGCCGCGAGCTCCTCCGCGAACTGCCTCAGCGACGCCGAGTCGCCGCCATCGGGCGCCAGCTGCGGGAACGGCTGCTTCGCAGGTGCCGCCACGGTCTTGCCGACGTTGCCCAGCACGAGGTTGAGAGCCAGGATCGCCGCCGCATTGCGCGTTCCGTGCGCATGACCCTCGGCCGACGGGCCCGACAGCACGATGCTCGGTGCGCGGTTGTGCAGCAGCGCGACCACGCGGTCGAAGACTTCGGCGCTGACGCCGGTTTCGGCGCTGACGCGCGCCTTGTCGTAGCCGCGCGCGGCGCTCACGATCGTCGCCGGGACCGGCGCGCCCGGCGCGCCCGCCTGCAGCATCGCATTGATCAGGCCGAGCGCGAACACGCCCTCGGTGCCGGGCCGGATCGCAATCCAGCGGTCGGCGTTGGCGCCCGTCAGGGTCATGCGCGGCTCGACCTGGACCAGGACACCGCGCGGCTTCGAGTCGGTGCCTTTCCGGAACCGCGCGTACTGGCCGGCGAAGTGCACCGGTGACATCCAGGTGTCGAGGAAGTCGGCGCCGAACGACAGGATCATCTGCGCCTGGTCCAGCCGCAGCCGGGGCACGGCGGCGCCGAACAGTCCCTCCGATACCACCTGGTTGATCCGCGTCGCCAGCGGGTCGTACACGAAATGGCGGGCCGGGCCCATGCCCTCGATGAAGTTGCGTACCAGCACCTTCAGGTGACCGCTGGTCGGCCCGGTCACGAACGCGAACTGGCCCTCGGGCGTCGCCGCGGTCTTCTCCGCCAGCATCGCCAGCGCATCGCTCCAGGCGATCGACTTCAAGGTCCCGCCCTGGCGGGCCAGCGGCTCGCGCAGGCGGTCAGGGTTGTAGTGGTGCTGCACCGCCGCCTGGCCCAGGCCGCACAGCCGGCCGTGGTTAATGCCCGACTCGGGATTGCCCTCGAGCTTCAGCACCCTGCCCTCGCGCACGCGGCCGAGGATGCCGCAGCCGGCCGCGCACTGCGTGCAGGTCGATGCGTAATAGACGCCGATTCCCGGAATGTTGAAGTCCTCGGGCTCGACCTGCGACTCGACCGTCTCGACACCCGAATCGATCGACGTGAAACCGCAGCCGCTCACGCCCAGCGACGCGCCGCCGAAGCCGAGCACGCGCAAGAAGTCCCTGCGTTTCAGGTTGCTCATCGGTCAGCGCCTCCCCGTGCTTCGCTCGCGGCCCCGCCGGTCGCTGCCGCCGCCTTGCGTCCGTCCCTCGTCACTTGTGGCATCCCCAGCAGTCGTTGGGTCCGTGACCCGTTTCCGCGCTTCCCTTGACGACCACGTGATCCTGTTCGTGGCACGAGATGCACCATCCCATCGTGAGCGGCATCACCTTCTCGGCCACGGTCATCGTCCGCACGTCGCCGTGGCAGTAGCCGCACACCTCCTCGACCGGTTTGCCCTGCTGGAAATAGAAGCGCTGGATGTGGCGCTCGTGGTTGAACCAGACGAAGTCCGGCAGGTCGTGCACCTTCTTGAAGGGCAGCGGCTCCTTCTTCTCCCAGTACTCGAACAGCGTCTTGATGCGCGGCTTGTCGCGCACCGAGGGCAGCGACTGGTGGCAGCCGATGCACTTGCGCAGCGGCGGAATGCCGGAGACACGGCTGCGACGCGCGTAGGTGTGGCAATACATGCAGTTGATGCCCATTTTTCCCGCGTGAATGTCGTGCGGGAATTCGATGGGCTGCGCGACTTTTCCGCCGGCCATCGCGAGCCCCGCGGCCAGCGCCAGGACCGGCGCCAGCAGCAGCTTCGACGCCACCCGCCACGCCGCCGCAGAACCAGGGTTCCAGATCTTCATATGAGTCAGTTTTCCTTCGCCGTCCGCTCGCGCCCCCGTTGCAAGCAAAGTGATGCTCGCGACACTGCTCGCCGCAACGGGACTCGCTCGGAGTTTTCTACAGTCCTGCGTCAGGCATTTCGCGAGCTGGGCGGTCCGTCGAAGGAACGCCCGCTCGACCGGCCGCCCGGTCGGACCTGACTACGGTCGACGTGTCAGGCCGCTACCGATCTTCCGACGGCAAGGCGCAACGGCCGCCCGACCGCTGATTGACGACTCCTCCATCTTCCCCTTTTGTCTCCCGGCACTTCATCGATCCACCGCCAGCTTCGTGTCGGCGCGAGATGCCTGCTTGTTTTATTGTGAATCATCTCACCCGGAAGAAGGCGCCCGGAAACCTGAATTGTGCCCTAAGCCGCACCGGCTGTGTTGCCTTTTGTCATACAGCGACGACCTAATGCGCGCGATTGCAGCGCATGCGGGTTGTCGCCGTGAACCGAGGGTGCGGCGCAACATGCCGCGCGCGGGGGATCTCCCCGCCACGCGGGCGGGAGGGACCGCCGCGCGTCGATCATGACGCCTTGATGTCGCGCCAGAACACCGCGTCGAGCCAGCGTGCGACGCCCGCGAACACGACCAGGAACGTCATCGCCCAGACGCCGACCTTGAAACGGGTTCCTGCCGTGGGCTCCGACATCCAGTTCAAGTACGCGACGAGATCGGCAACGTCGCTGTCGGTCGAGGCGGCCGCCTTTTCGTCGAGCGGCTTGAAGTGGTACTCGAACCCCGGTTCGCCGTGATCCAATTCGGTGCGTGCGATCGTGACGTTGCCGTCCGTATCGAAGGAACTGATCACCCGGACCAGCTTTTCGACCGTGCCGCCCTTCTCGTCCTTTGCCGGCACCTCCTCGCGCTCGATCTGGGTCAGCGTCGCCTCTCTCGGCCCCTGGCGCTCCCAGAAGATGTTCGGCATCGCGATCTTCGGGTACACGACGTTGTTCCAGCCGGTCAGCGTGGAGCGGTCGCGGTAGTAGCCTCGCAGCAGCGTGTAGACGTAGTCGGTGCCGCGGTGCTCGACCGTGTTGCGGGCGCGCACGATCACCGACAGGTCGGGCGGGGCCTTGCCGAACCACGCCTTGGCGTCGCGCGGGTTCATCGAGACGGTCATCGTGTCCCCGACGCGCTGGTTGCCGAAGATCAGGAAGGTCTGGATCTCCTTTTCGTCGAGGCCGATCTCGCGCAGGCGGTTCCAGCGCATCAGCGGCGCGCCGTGGCAGCTCAGGCAGTAGTTGACGAACAGGCGGGCCCCGCTCTGCAGCGCCGCCAGGTCGTTGGCCCGCTCTGCGGGCCAGCTGTCCATGTGCACCTCTTGCGCGACCGCTGCCGGGCCCGCCAGCGCCGCCACCGCGGCCAACCCGCATGCAAGGATCCGCTTCATCGCTCGCTCTCCGTCAGTGGGCGGCAAACGTGACCCGCGCGGGCACCGGCTTGCACTCGCCCATGCGGCTCCACCACGGCATCAGGCCGAAGAACGCGAAATAGATCGCGGTGCCGAACTGGGCGAACATCGTGCGGGTCGGGTTCGGCGGCTGCATGCCCAGATAGCCCAGCACGAGGAAGACCCCGGTGAACAGGATCAGCAGCAGCAGGTGCCATCGCGGGCGGTAGCGGATCGACTTCACCGGCGCGCGGTCGATCCACGGCAGCAGGGTCAGCACAAGCACCGACGAGCCCATCAGGATCACGCCCCACAGCTTGGGGTCGAGCGTGAGGATCAGCACCTCGACCACCGCCGCCGCGACGAGCACCAGCCAGCGCAGCAGCCCGCGTTCGAGGCTGAAGAACACCAGCACCGCCAGGCAGACGAGGCCGAGCGTCAGCCAGTGGACGAACACGCCGGTCGTGGCGCGCAGGATCGAATAGAACGGCGTGAAATACCACAGCGGGGCGATGTGAGTCGGCGTCTGCAGCTGATCGGCCGGGATGAAGTTGTTGCCCTCGAGGAAGACCCCGCCCAGCTCGGGCGCGAAGAACAGGACCCCGAAGTAGGCCAGCAGGAACAGGCTCAGGCCGTAGATGTCGTGGACCGTGTAGTACGGATGGAACGGGATCCCGTCGAGCGGACGGCCGGCGGCATCGAGCTGCTCCTTGATCTCGACCCCGTCCGGGTTGTTCGAGCCCACGTCGTGCAGCGCGAAGATGTGTGCAACCACGATGCCCAGCAGCACCAGCGGGAGCACGATGATGTGCAGCGAGAAGAAGCGGTTCAGCGTCGCGTCCCCGACCACGTAGTCGCCCCGGATCCAGGTCGAGAGGTCGGGCCCGATCAGCGGTATCGAATCGAAGAGGTTGATGATCACCTGCGCGCCCCAGTAGCTCATCTGGCCCCAGGGCAGCAGGTAGCCCATGAAGGACTCGGCCATCAGCGACAGGAAGATCACGCAGCCGATCAGCCACACCAGCTCGCGCGGCGTCCGGTAGCTGCCGTAAAGCAGGCCGCGGAACATGTGCAGGTAGACGACGATGAAGAAGAACGAGGCGCCGGTCGAGTGCATGTAGCGGATGAACCATCCGCCCGGGACCTCGCGCATGATGAACTCGACCGACCAGAACGCGATGCTGGAATCGGGCTTGTAGTGCATCGCGAGGAAGATCCCGCTCGCGATCTGGATCACCAGCACGACCAGCGCCATCGACCCGAAGAAGTACCAGAAGTTGAAATTCTTCGGGGCGTAGTACTCCGACATGTGGGCCCTGAACGCGGCCATCAGCGACGGCATGCGCGCGTCCACCCACCCCATCAGGCCCTTGAACTCAGTCTGGTGCAGACCCATGACGACGATCCCTGTTGTCTGTCTTCTTCGGCGCCCCGGCGCGACCGCGCGGGCGGCGTGGCCGGCGCCCGATTCAGGCCTTCGTATCCTCGCCGATCAGCACCCGCAGGGCGGCGACGTACCGGTGCGGCGGCACGGGAAGGTTGTCCGACGCCGGCTTGTCCTTGAACACCCGCCCTGCGAGGTCGAAGGTGGAGCCGTGGCACGGGCAGACGAACCCCGGAAAGGTGCCGAGCTGGGTGTTCTCGCCGGGCACGAACGGGCCGCTCGGCGAGCAGCCGAGATGCGTGCAGATCCCGATCGCGATGAAATACTCGGGCTTGATCGAGCGCGTCGACGGGTCCTTCAGCACGTACTTCGGCGTCGGATAGGCGGTGCGCTTGGATTCCGGATCGGCGAGCTGGCTGACGTCCTCCTTGAGCGACTCGAGCATCTCCGGCGTCCGGCGCAGGATCCAGATCGGCTTGCCGCGCCACTCGATCACCTTCATCTGCCCGGGACGCATCGTCGACAGGTCCACTTCGACCGGGGCGCCGGCAGCCTTCTCCCGCTCCGAAGGCCCCCAGGAGGCCACGTAGGGGACCGCCAGCGCCACGCAGCCGGCGCCGCCCAGCGCCGCCGCGCTGATCAGCGCCGCGCGGCGCTCGGCATCGGGCGGCGCTTCCGGCATGGGAGGGTTCTGCGACGACGTGGACATCACGGGACCTCGGGAAGAGAAAGGGATCGTTGCGTCGGAAGCCGGCCGGCAACGCGCAGGCCTCGGTCCGTTCGGCGAACACGGCCTGCCATGGCGGGTCGGGGACCGGCGCAGTTTACTGCATCGCGGCGATGACTTCGGCGCCGCCGCACTTGCGCAATCGGCGGGCCGCTCCATCGAACCTCGCGGCGGGGCGCGAGGCAGCGCTCGGTCGTGCATACTGGATGCGGGGTCGTCCCCAGCGGCCTGCGCCCGGCCGCGCAGCCCCAGATCGGGAGGAACGCATGCCGGAAGGCAAGTCGCAGGGGCAGGACGGGCGGTCGCGCGAGCAGCCGCGCCGCCGCAAGGCCGTCAACTGGCTGCGCTTCTGGATCGAGGTGCTGATCGCGATGGTCGTGTTCAACGTGATCGCCGCGCTCGTCACCTGGCTGTTCATCCTGCCGAAGCTCAAGGGCTGAAGCA
>CAZEIW010000187.1:0-7622 GCA_964512305.1 uncultured Burkholderiaceae bacterium
CTCGGCCGCGCTGCGGGAGCGCCGCAAGAAACTCCCCTCTCCCGCCGTGGGGGAGAGCCGAAAAAACTCCCCGCTCCCGCCTGGGGGAGTGGGGTGGGGGTGTGGGTAAGCAGCGGAGCTCCGGGCGCTCGCCCTCACCCCCGGCCCCTCTCCCGCTGCGCGGGAGAGGGGAGTCAGTGCGCGGGCGAGGGGAGTCGGCGCGCGCGAGAGTCAGCCCAGGCCGCCGGTGACCGCGGCGGCGATCGCGACGCCGACCAGCACCAGGGCGACGTCGGGCAGGGATTGCGCCAGCGACGAGCGGCGCATCATCTCGGGCAGCAGGTCCGACAGCGCGATGTAGACGAAGCTCGCGGCCGCGATCGTGAGCGCGTACGGAAGCAGCGCCTGCACCGACTCGAGCAGCAGGAATCCGACCACGCCGCCGAGCACGGCCGAGCCGCCCGACAGCAGCATGAAGGTGAACGCGCGGCGCCGCGTGAAGCCGGCGTTGAGCAGGATCATGAAGTCGCCGATCTCGTGCGGTATCTCGTGCGCCATCACGGCCAGCGCGGTCAGGATGCCTGCCTTGACGTCGAGCATGAACGCCGCGGCGATCACGACGCCGTCGCCGAAATTGTGGAACGCGTCGCCGAGCAGGATCGGGTAGGCGCCGCGGCCCGCCTCGTGCGCGTCGTGGCCGTGCCCGTGCGAATGGGGGTCGCCCTCGTGGTGGTGGGTGTGGTGGATCAGCGCCAGCTTCTCCAGCAGGAAGAACCCGAGGATGCCCGCGAGCAGCGCCCAGCCAAGCCGGCTCGGATCGATCGCGCTGTGCATCGCCTCGGGCAGCAGGTGCGTGAGGGCGGTGGCGAGCAGCAGGCCGATCGACACGTTGACCATCCGGCCGATCAGCCCGGAAAGCAGCCGGAAGCTGGTCGCCGCCGCCAGGCCGACCGAGGTCAGCGTCGACACCACGTTGGCGACGACGATGTACAGCAGCGTCAGCATCGAGCGCCGTTGCCGTTGCGGCGGCCTCGCGCCACAGCGCTCCGATTCCAGCGTCGCATGCCCCGCATCGAGTCTCCGCCGCCCTCGCCGTGATGCCCGTGATCGCGCTGCGAGTATAGGCGCGCGAGCGGCGGCTAGAATGGCGCGCATTTCGCCGATGGCGGATGGAGAAAGGGACGTCGATGCCCTTCGAATTGGAAACGGTCGCACAGCGATTCCGCCGGCTCGCGCCTGCAGCCGACCACTGCTCGCTGCGCGTGGTCGAGGAAGTCTCGGAAACAACCTCGGTGCGCCAGGATGTCGCCGAGCCGAGCTCGCGCGCGGTGGATCGCGGCGCGATGGTGACCGTGATCGACGGCGACGGCGTCGGCTACGGCGCCAGCGCCGATCTGACCGACGCCGGCCTGAAGGCCGCGATCGACGACGCGCGGCATTGGGCGCGGCTGTCGAAGGGGCGAAGCGTGTTCGGGGGCACGCCGCCACGCCTGCCGCGCGCCGACGGCGTGTACCGCCGCACGCAGTCGCAGGCGCTCGGCTGGAGCAAGGCCGAACGCATCGAGGCCCTGATGGCCGAGTCGAAGGCGTGCCCGATCGACGACCGCATCGTCGACTGGCAGGCGAGCCTCTGGACGGTCCGCACGCGCGAGCTGCTCGCCGATGCCGGGGGCGCGGTCGCGCAGCAGGAGTGGGACTTCACGATCCCCGCGCTGCACGTGGTCGCGCACGCGGGCGGCGTCACGCAGACCCGCTCCTGGGGCGGCCGCGGCAACGGCTTCTGCCAGCAGGGCGGCGCCGACGTGATCGCACGCTCCGGGTTCACGGGATCCGGGCGCCGCACCGCCGAGGAAGCGCTGCGGCTGGTGAGCGCGCCCAATTGCCCGAGCGGCAGGATGGACGTGCTGCTGATGCCGGACCAGATGATGCTGCAGATCCACGAGTCGATCGGCCACCCGCTCGAGCTCGATCGCATCCTGGGCGACGAGCGCAACTACGCCGGCACCAGCTTCGTCACGCTCGACATGTTCGGAAGCTACCGCTACGGCTCGCCGTTGCTCAACGTCACCTACGACCCGACGCTCGAGTTCGAGTTCGCGAGCTTCGGCTTCGACCACGAGGGCAGCCGCGCCGAGCGCCAGTTCCTGATCCGCGACGGCATCCTGCTGCGGCCCCTCGGCGGTGCGCTCTCGCAGCAGCGGGCCGCCGCGGCGGGTGCGGTCCAGGGCGTGGCGACCGCGCGCGCCAGCAGCTGGAACCGGCCGCCGATCGACCGCATGTCCAACCTCAACGTCGAGCCGGGCGCCTCGACGCTGGCGCAGATGATCGAGTCGATCGACCAGGGCGTGATGCTGCAGACCAATTCGTCGTGGTCGATCGACGACTCGCGCAACAAGTTCCAGTTCGGCTGCGAATGGGGTCAGGTGATCCGCAACGGACGCCTGGCCGAGGTCGTCCGCAATCCGAACTACCGCGGCATCTCGGCGACCTTCTGGCGGTCGCTGGCGCTGGTCGGCGACCGCTCGACCTTCGAAGTGCTGGGGTCGCCGTTCTGCGGCAAGGGCGAACCGAACCAGTTGATCCGGGTCGGCCATGCCAGTCCGGCGTGCAAGTTCGCCGGCGTCGACGTCTTCGGCGCGGAACGGTGAGGCGCGGATGAAGAATCTCTTCTTCGATCTGGCCGATTTCGCGATCGGCCGCCTGCAGGGGGGCGAGGTCCTGCTGGTGAACTTCGCCGGCGAGCGCTCCGACTTCGTGCGCTTCAACCATGCGCGGGTGCGCCAGGCGATGACGGTGTCGCAGGCGTGCCTGTCGCTGACGCTGATCGACGGCGCGCGCCACGACCGCACGACGCTGTCGATCGGGCGCGACCCGGCCGCCGACCGCGTCGCGATCGTCGAGGCGATCGGCGCGATGCGGCGCGAATTGCCGTCGCTCCCGCCCGATCCCTACCTGCTCTACGCGACCTCTCCGTCGTCGTCGGAGTCGCAGCGCCCGGGGCGCCTGCCCTCGCCCGAGCAGGCGATCGACGCCGTCGTCGGCGGCGCCGGCGAGGCGGACCTGGTCGGCATCCTCGCCAGCGGCCCGGTATACCGCGGCTTCGCCAATTCGCTCGGCCAGCGCAACTGGCACGCGGTCGAGAGCTTCCTGTTCGACTGGTCGATCTACCAGAGCGGCGACAAGGCGATCAAGAGCTCGTTCGCCGGACAGAACTGGGACGAGACCGAGCTGCGGCGCCGGATCGGCGCCGCGCACGCGCAACTGCCGCACCTGGCGCAAGCGCCGCGCACGATCGAGCCGGGCGAGTACCGCGCCTACCTGACGCCGGCCGCGCTCGACGAGATGATGTGGATGCTCAACTGGGGCGGGGTGTCGGCCAAGTCGCAACGCACCAAGCAAAGCCCGCTGCAGCGGCTGGTCGAGGGCGAGGCCACGCTGTCGCCGCAGTTCACGCTGCGCGAGCACGCCGCCGCCGGGCTCGCGCCCGCGTTCGACCAGGCCGGTTTCATCCGGCCGGCGCAGGTCGCGCTGATCGAGGCCGGCGCGCACGCGGGTTCGCTGGTCTCGGCGCGCACCGCGCGGGAATACGGCCTCGAGGGCAACGGCGCCAACGACGAGGAATCGATGCAGTCGATGGAGCTCGACGCCGGCACGCTGCACGAAACCGAGGCGCTCGACGCGCTCGATCGCGGCATCCATGTCGCCAACCTCTGGTACCTGAACTACTCCGACCGCCCGTCGTGCCGGATCACCGGCATGACGCGCTTCGCGACCTTCTGGGTCGAGCACGGCCGCATCGTCGCGCCGCTCAACGTGATGCGGTTCGACGACACGCTGTACCGGATGCTCGGCAGCCGCCTCGAGGCGCTCACGCGCGAGAGCGAGTGGATCGCCAACAGCGGCACGTATTTCCAGCGGTCGGTGGAGACGAGCCGCCTGCCGGGAGCGCTGATCTCCGGCCTGCGGCTGACGCTCTGAGCGCCCCGCTCGCCGGCTGGCGACCTCCGCAGACGCCATGAGCAGCGCGCTGACCGCGTTCGTCGTCACCTTCGCGGCGCTGTTTCCGATCGTCAATCCGATCGAGGCGGCGCCCTTCTTCCATATCCTGACCCGCACCCTGCCCGCGGACAAGCAGCGGGCGCTGGCGCGCCAGGTGGCGGTCAACGGCTTCGGACTCCTGCTCGGGTCGATGCTGCTGGGGCCGTGGCTGCTGGTGTTCTTCGGCATCGAGCTGCCGGTGCTGCGGATCGCCGGTGGCCTGGTCGTGACCTCGCTGGGCTGGAAGCTCCTGACCCAGGAGCGCTGGTCCGATCACACGTCGACCCAGGTGTCGCAGGACGCGCTCGACCGCGCCGGCGCCTTCTATCCGCTGACCATGCCGCTCACCGTCGGCCCCGGCTCGATGTCGGTGGCGGTGACGCTCGGCAGCCGCAAGCCGGTGGGCGTGCTCGACCTGGCCGAGATCGCGCTGCACGGCATCGGCGCGCTGGCCGGGCTGCTCGCGATCGCGGTCAGCATCTACGTCGCCTACCGCTTCGCGGGAAACCTCGCGCGCTTCCTCGGCGCCACCGGGGTCGAGGTGCTGGTGCGCCTGTCGGCGTTCTTCCTGATGTGCATCGGCCTCGAGTTCCTCTGGAGCGGCTACGTCGCGCTGGCGGCGAGCCGCCCGCACTGACCGCAACGACGGGCTGCCGCGCTGCGCCATGCAGGAAATCGACCTCGACGCCTACCTCGCCCGGATCGGCTGGAGCGGGCCGGCTCGCCCGGCGCTGCGAACGCTGGGGTCGCTCGCGTCGCATCACGCCGCGGCGATCGCCTTCGAGAACCTCAATCCGCTGCTGGGGCTTGCGGTCAGCCTGGATCCGCAGGACGTCGAACGCAAGCTCGTCCGCGACGGCCGGGGCGGTTATTGCTTCGAGCACAACCTGCTGTTTTCGCTCGCGCTGCGCGCGATCGGCTTCGAGGTCTCGGGGCTGGCGGCGCGCGTGATCTGGAATCAGCCCGAGGACGCGATCACGACGCGCGGCCACATGGTGCTGCGGGTGGACCTCGAGGGCGAGACCTGGCTTGCCGACGTCGGCTTCGGTGGCATGACGCTCACCGGGGCGATCAAGCTCGAGGCCGGGGTCGAGCAGGCGACTCCGCACGAGCCGTTCCGCCTCGTGATCGCCGACGGCGACTGGCGCATGCAGGTCAGGCTCGGCGAGGAATGGAAGTCGCAGTACCGGTTCGACCTTCAGCGGCAGCATCCGCGGGACTACGAGCCGGTCAACTACTACCTGTCGACGCACCCGTCGTCGCACTTCGTGACCTCGCTGGTCGCCGCGCGCGCGGCGCCCGACCGGCGGCTCGCGCTTCGCAACCGGGAATTCGCGGTGCACCCGTTGGGCGGAGAGACGCGGCGGCGGACGCTTGGCAGTGCGGCCGAGATCATCGACGTGCTGGAGCGGGAGTTCCTGCTCAACCTCGCCGGGCTGCCGCAGCTGGCTGCGCGGCTCGACGCCCTGCCCTAGCGGGTCAGTCCGACTGCGACAGGAACACGAACCCGACCACCGCCACGAACAGGGCGACGATCGCGAACACGCACAGGGTCACGCACGCGCCGACCGCCACCGAGGTCGCCTGCGCCGCCTCCATCGCGAGGCCGAGGCCGTAGAAGATCAGGATCAGCACGGCGTAGCGGCGCATGTACACCGGCAGGTAGCGCACGCCGCGCTCGGCGTTGCGCGAACGGATCTCGGCGCGCTCCCAGATGGTCGCGCGCGGCGGCGCGACCTCGAACATCCACTGGAAATCGAGATACCGCAGCCACAGATCGAATGCTTCGCGCCAGCCGAACATCCCGCACCTTCCGGGGGCTCGATTGCATGACGCTACCACGCCGGACGCGCCGCCGGAATGCCCCTGCGTAAAGCTCAACCGCCTGGCGTGCCCATGCGGCGCTGCAGCCATCGTTCCACCGCCGGGTGCTGCCCGGCCGGGACGTGCAGGCCCAGCTTGGTCCGGCGCCAGAGGATGTCTTCGGCGCTGCGCGCCCATTCGTGCTCGACCATGTATTCGAGCTCGGCCTCGTACAGCCCGGGCAGGACCGGCGCACCAAGATCGCCCACCGAGCGTGCGGCGCCCAGCCAGCGTTCCAGCCGTGCCCCATAGGCGTGCGCGCACCGACGCAGCAAGGCCGGCGCCAGCCACGGGTAGCGGCGCTTCAAATCGGCGAGGAAACTCTCGAACGCCTGCGGGGCGGGCACGCCTTCCTGCGCCAGATCGCCCCCGGGCAGGACCGCGCGGTGCGTCCACGCGCCGCCGCGCAGTCCCAACCCGCGCCCGAGGCGATCCACCGCCTCTTCGGCCAGCGTCCGAAACGTCGTGATCTTGCCGCCCAGGACCGTCAGCAGCGGCGCTCCGGCGCCGGCGTCGAATTCCAGCGCGTAGTCGCGCGTGACCGCGGAGGCGTCGGCGTCGTCCTCGAGCAGGGGACGGACGCCGGCATACGACCACACCACGTCGGCCGGCCCGACGGGCTGGCGGAAGTAGCGGTTCGCGAGCGCGCACAGATAGCGGGTCTCCTCCGGGTCGATCCGCGCCCGGCCGGGCTCGCCGGCGTAGTCGACGTCGGTCGTGCCGATCAGCGTGAAGTCGCGTTCGTAAGGGATCGCGAACGCGACGCGCCGGTCCGCTCCCTGGAACAGGTAGGCAAACGGGTGATCGAACAGGCGCGGCACCACGATGTGGCTGCCCTTGACGAGCCGCAGGCGCCGGGCGCCGGCGCCGCCGACCGCATCTTCGGCCAGGCTCGCGGCGAAGCTCGCCGCCCAGGGGCCGCACGCGTTGACCAGGACCCGGGCTCGCAGCTCGAAACGGCCGGCCGCATCGGCGAGCGTCGCGGTCCACACCGCCCCGGTGCGGCGTGCCGCCTCGCAGCGCGTGCGCGGCATGACGCGGGCACCGCGCTCCCTCGCGTCGATCGCGCACAGCACGACCAGCCGCGCGTCGTCGACACGAACGTCCGAGTAGGCGAAGCCCTTGGTCAGGCCGGGCCGAAGCGGCGTGCCGGCGGGGTGTGCGCGCAGATCCAGCAGCCCGGAGGGCGGAAGGAACTCGCGCCGTGCAAGATGGTCATAGAGGAACAGGCCGCAGCGGATCATCCAGGCCGGCCGCATCGAAGGATCGAGCGGCACGACGAAGCGCAGCGGTTGCATGATGTGCGGTGCGCAGGCCAGCAGCACTTCGCGCTCACGCAGGGCCTTGCGCACCAGGCGGAACTCGGCGTGCTCGAGATAGCGCAGGCCGCCGTGCACGAGCTTGGTCGAGCTCGACGACGTGTGCGCGCCGAGGTCGTCCTGCTCGCACAGCGCGACCCGCAACCCACGCCCGGCGGCGTCGCGCGCGATGCCCGCGCCGTTGATGCCGCCACCGATGACGAGGACGTCGTAGACCAGGCCTGGCGTCACGGCAGGCTCATCCGCGACTCGCCGTCATCCGGGGGATCCACGTCGGCGCCGGACGAAGCGCTCGCGCCCCGCACCGACGTGGATGGCCGGGACAAGCCCGGCCATGACGCTGTTTGGCGACCATACATGAGCGGGTCATCCCCGGGCTTGTCCCGGGGATCCACGTCGGCGCCCGACGAAGCGCTCGCGCCC
>CAZEIW010000188.1:0-10910 GCA_964512305.1 uncultured Burkholderiaceae bacterium
CTGGAGCGGCTGGACGACCAGACCGAGGTGGACGCCGATTTCGTCCACTACGTCGAGGTGCAGCTGGCCGGCGCGATCGGCGCCGCCTCGGCCCGGATCATGGTCGCGGCCGCGGTGGAGGAGCAGGCGCTGACGCTGGGCGAGGTCCGGGAGATCCTGGACGAGGCCTCGCAGGTCGTCGCCTACAGCCACAAGCTCGAGCTCAAGTCGCGCGAGCTGGAAAACGCGACCGCCGAGCTGCGCGCGGCCAACGTCCGCCTCAAGGAGCTCGATCGCCTGAAGGACGACTTCATGTCGACGATCACGCACGAGCTGCGCACGCCGCTCACCTCGATCCGCGCGTTCTCGGAGATCCTGCTCGCCAATCCGGACGTCGATCCGGCGCAGCGCGCGAAGTTCACGGGCATCATCGCCAAGGAGACCGAGCGCCTGACGCGCCTGATCAACCAGGTGCTTGACCTCGCCAAGATCGAGTCCGGAAGGGCCGAGTGGAGGCAGGCCCTGGTCGACGTGCGGGAGGTCGTCAACGACGCGCTGGCGGGGATGAGCCAGGTCTTCAAGGAGAAGGGGCTGACGGTCGAAGTCGCGCTCCCGGAGCGGCTGTCCGCGGTCAGCGTCGACCTGGACCGGCTGATCCAGGTGCTGCTGAATCTGCTGTCGAACGCGTCGAAGTTCTGCGAGCCCGAGCGCGGACGGATCGAGATCCGGGTGTCCGAGGCGGCGGGCCAGGTGCGCGTGGACGTGCGCGACAACGGCCCGGGCGTCGATCCGCGCGAGCAGGCGGTGATCTTCCAGAAGTTCCGCCAGGCCGGCGATACGCTCACCAACAAGCCGCAGGGCACCGGGCTCGGGCTGCACATCAGCCGCCAGATCGTCGAGCACTTCGGCGGCCGTCTCTGGGTGGAAAGCCTGCCGGGCCAGGGCGCCTGCTTCTCGTTCACGCTCCCGGTCGCGGCCCGCGCCGAGGTCGCCCACGCGGCCTGACCGGCACCCCGAATTCATGGACGACGCGCAGGAGTCCGAGCTGATCGCGGCGCTGGGCGCCGGCGACCTCGGCGGCCTGACCGCGGAAGTCGGCGCCGCCCGCGACGTGGAAGCCCTGGCCGCCGCCGCCGCGGGGGCGCGAAGCGCGGTCGACCGGCTGCTCCGCCAGCAGGCGTCCGCCGAGGCGGTGACGCGGGCCATCACGAACTTCAACGACCGCGTCACGCAGCGCCTGATCGCCGTCGTGGACCCGCATGGCACGTTCGAGTGGGCGGGCGCCTGCTGGATCGCGCTCGGCAGCCAGGGGCGCAGCGAGCAGACGCTCGCCACCGACCAGGACAACGCCATCGTGTTCGCCGATACGGCAGACGCCGAACGGGTCCGCGGCGGGCTGCTGCCGCTCGCGCGAAAGGTCAACGAGGCGCTCGACCGCTGCGGGTTCCCGCTATGCCGTGGCGACGTGATGGCCGGCAACCCGAAGTGGTGCCTGTCGGCCTCGGAGTGGCGCCAGCGCTTCGCGCAGTGGATCGAGGTTCCCGAGCCGCAGGCGCTGCTCAACGCAAGCATCTTCTTCGACTTTCGCCCGATCCACGGCCGGTTCGCGGCGGCCGAGGAGCTGCGCGCGTGGCTCGCGCAGTTCGCCGAGGACCGCGGCCGCTTCCTGCTGCCGATGGTGCTCAATGCGTTGCAGCATCGGCCGCCGCTCGGCCTGCTGCGCGCCTTCACCCTGGAGCGCGGCGGCGGCCATCCCGGCACGCTCGACCTGAAGGTCAACGGCGTGCAGCTCTTCGTCGAATGCGCGCGCGTCTACGGCCTGGCCTCGGGGGTCACCGCCACCAGCACGCTGGACCGCTTCGCGGCGCTTGCCGAGCGGCGGGGAATTCCGCCGCTCGAGCTCGACGCCTGGTCCGACGCGTTCCGGGTCGTCCAGCTCGCGCGCCTGAAGCTCAACGCGGCGCAGCAGGCCCAAGGCGAGCCGCTGCACAACCACCTCGACCCGGCCACGCTGAACGCCGCCGAACGGCGCGGGCTGCGGCAGGCGCTGCTGCAGGCGCGCCGGCTGCAGTCGCGCATCGCCCGCGATTTCTCGCTCGGAAGCGTCGGCTACGCCGCCTGACTACCGGTTTCCGGTCCGCCCCGTCGCCGCAACGAGCGAGCCGGCTTCTTGGAGACCCTCGCCGTCGGCCTCCGCTGTCGACCCCCTTGTCAGTTGGCAGTAAGTATTGGAGAGCAGCGTACGGGCCCAAGCGCGAACCCAACAAAAGCGCCGCATCCGGCGCGGCACCCAGCCGCGCGCGCCGACCGGCCGGATGTATCGACCAACTCGACAAGGGGCACCGCAATGGCGACCACGAACTGGGCCGCGATCGATTCCGATCCGCGGTTTCAGGATTTGCACCGACGAAAGACCCGTTTTCTCTGGGGCTTGATGGCGTTCTCCTTCATCTATTACTTCCTGCTCCCGATCGGCGCCGGGTACTTCCCCGACCTGTACAACGTGAAGATCTGGGGCCCGATCAACTTCGGGCTGCTGTTCGCGCTGTCGCAGTTCATCGTCGCGTGGGGCATCGCCTACTACTACGCCCGCCGGGCAAGCCAGTTCGACCAGATGGCCGAGAAGATCGCCCGCGATTCCGACAGCATCGGGCGCCGCTCACCGCAAGGAGACCGCAAGTGAGTTCCCTCAAGAAGATCCTTTCGAGCGCCGCGGTAGGGAGCGTGCTGCTTGCGGGCGCGGCGCCTGCTTTCGCGCAGGCCGTGCCGCCGCAGTGGAAGTCGCTCAGTTTCGCGGTGTTCGCCGCGATCATCGGGCTCACGATGGTCATCACCTACCTGGCCGCCAAGCGCGTCAAGACGACCGCGGACTTCTACGCGGCGTCGAGCTCGGTCTCCGGCCTGCAGAACGGCTGGGCGATCGCCGGTGACTACCTGTCCGCGGCGTCCTTCCTGGGGATCGCGGGCCTGATCTCGCTGTACGGCTACGACGGCTTCATGTACTCGGTGGGCTGGCTGGTCGCCTACATCACCGTGCTGCTCGTGATCGCCGAGCCGTGCCGCAACATCGGCAAGTACACGGTCGGCGACATCCTCGCGTTCCGCAACGATCCGAAGACGGTCAAGGGCTTCATGGCCGTGTCGACGATCACGGTATCGACGTTCTACCTGACGGCGCAGATGGTCGGCGGCGGCGTGCTGATCAAGACGCTGATCGGCATCGACTACCAGACTTCGGTGATCGTGGTCGGCATCCTGATGCTCGGCTACGTGATCTTCGGCGGCAAGATCGCGACCACCTGGGTGCAGATCGTCAAGGCGATGCTGCTGGTCCTGGCCTCGCTGATCATGGTGTTCCTGGTCTGGGCGCAGTACGGCTTCGGCGGGCCGGAATATTTCCTGAAGGTGATCGGCGACCCGAAGATCCAGGCGCGGGTCGGCTCGCTGCTCGGCAGCGCCGCCACCACCATGACGCCTGAGCAGTTGGGACAGCGCTTCCTGGAGCCGGGCCTGCTGCTGAAGAGCCCGATCGACCAGATCTCGCTCGGCATGGCGCTCGTGCTGGGCACAGCGGGCATGCCGCACATCCTGATGCGCTTCTTCACGGTGCCGACCGCACAGCAGGCCCGCGTCTCCGTGATCTGGGCGATGGCAATCATCGGCGGCTTCTACGTGCTGACGCTGTTCCTCGGCACCGGCGCCGCGATGCTGGTCGGTCCGTCCAACATCATCGCCGCCGACAAGGGGGGCAACATGGCAGGGCCGCTGCTCGCCCAGTACCTGGGCGGCGGGCCGGACTCGATGCTGGGCAACCTGATGCTCTCGTTCGTCGCCGCGGTGGCGTTCGCGACCATCGTCGCGGTGGTCGCCGGGCTGGTGCTGGCCGCCGCCTCGGCGATGAGCCATGACATTTGGGTCGGCATCGTCAGGGGCGCGCAGGCAACCGACGAGGAGGAGAAGCGCGCGGCCCGCATCTGCACGCTGATCGTCGGCGCGATGGCGATCACGATCGGGATCCTGGCGCAAGGGCAGAACGTCGCCCACCTGGTGGCGCTCGCGTTCGCGGTGGCGGCCTCGGCCAACCTCCCGGTCGTGCTGCTCACGCTCTACTGGAAGCGCTGCAACACCGGCGGCGTGGTCGCGGGCCTGGTGGTCGGCACCGTGACGGCGATCGGCCTGGTGCTGGTTTCGCCCAATATGACCTACCCGCTCGAGCTCAAGGCGGCGCAGCAGAAGATCATCGACGCCAACGCGCCGCTGATCGACAAGCTGACGGCGGACATCGCCGCCGTGACCGACCCGGCGGCGCAGGAGCCGCTGCAGAAGCAGCTCGCGGCAGCGCAGAAGGCCAAGGCGGGCGCGGAGGCGGCGATCGTCAAGCTCGGCACCGACATGACGAGCCTGGTGGGCCTGGACAAGCCGTGGTTCCAGCTGCGCAATCCGGGGCTGGTGTCGATCCCGCTCGGGTTCCTCGCGGTCTTCCTCGGATCGCTGCTGTACCGGGACCGCAGGGCCGAGGAGATGTGGGACGAGCTGTACGTCCGGTCCAACACCGGAATCGGCCGCGCGGCCGCGGTGGCGCATTGAGCGCCCGGGCCCCCGGACGTTCGGCGGTCCGCGCCGGCCGTCCGGGGGCCCGCACCGCGGCTCCCCCTGCCACGTAGAATGCTCGCGGGAGATACCCGATGGCGAAGCGGGTTCTGATCGCCGACGACGAACCGAACATCGTCACCTCGCTCGAGTTCCTGATGGAGCAGGCCGGCTACGAGACCAAGGTCGCCACCAACGGGCAGGAAGCGATCGACCTCGCCGCTTCGTTCCGCCCCGATCTCGTCCTGCTCGACATCATGTTCCCGGTGAAGAGCGGCTACGAGGTGTGCCAGCAGCTCAAAACCGAGCCCGCCACGCGCGGCATCAAGATCGTGATGGTGTCGGCGAGGGGGGGTGACGTCGACGTCGCGAAGGCGCTCGAGCTGGGTGCCGACGCGTTCATCTCCAAACCGTTTTCCACGCGCGAGCTCGTCGCCAAGGTGCGAGAGATGCTCGCCGCATGACCGGTCCGGGTACCCGGCTTCCGGCCGTCGCCGCGGTGGCGCTGGCGGCGGCGGTGGTCGTGCTGCTCGCGATCGCAGGCGCCGTCCTGTGGGCGGACTTCGAGCCCGGGGAGCGCCGCATCGTCCTGCAGGTGCTGACGCCGCCGCGCGTCGGCCTGCTCATCGTGCTCGCGCTCGTGCTCGGCGGCGTTGCCGGCTTCGCGGTTCACCGCCTGCTCGCGCCGGCGCATGCCGCCGCGCGGCGGCTGGCGGAGGCGATTCGCCTGATCGCGCACGGCAACCCGGGGCACCGGGTCGAGCCCGCCGGCCCCGCCGCGTTGCGCGCCGCCGCCGACGCCGCCAACGAGCTGGCGGCCGAGCGCTCGCAACTGCTCGCCAACGTCGAGGCGCTCGCGGCCGGCGCGAAAGCGCGGGTCGAAGACGAGCGCAAGCGCCTGGCCGCGCTGATCTCGGAGCTCGACCAGAGCGTGCTGGTGTGCAACCGCGACGGGCGGATCCTGCTCTACAACGCGGCGACCGAGGCGCTGATCGGCGCCGGCGGCCCGGGCGCCGCGAAGGAGTCGCTCGGGCTGGGCCGCCCGGTGTCCGGGATCCTCGACCGCAACGTGATCCTGCACGCGGTCGAGGCGATGGAGCACCAACTTTCGCGCAACGAGCGGGAGAGCGTTCATTTCGTCACGGCCACGCGCGACGGACGCCTGCTGCGCCTGCAGGCCGCGCCGGTGACCGACACCGGCGGCGACGGATCGGCGCGCGCGCTGGCCGGCTACGTGCTGCTGCTGTCCGACGTGACGCAGCGCATCGAGCTCGACGCGAAGCGCGCCGCGCTCTTCGAGGGCTTCGCGCAGGCGACGCGCGCGGCGCTCGCCAACATCCGCGCCGCGATTGAGAACGTCACCGAGCACCCCGACATGGACGCCGCGCGCCGCGCGCGCTTCTCGGCGATCATCCGCGAGGAAGCCGTCGGGATGTCGGACCGCCTGCGCCAGCTCGGCGGCGAGATGACGCAGCAGCTCACCGTCGGCTGGCCGCTGGAGGAGATGCGCGGCGAGGACCTGCTGACGCTGGCGCGCAGCCGCATCGAGCGGCGCACCGGCCTGCCGACCAAGCTCGAGTCGGTCGACCCCGCGCTGTGGCTGCGCGTGGACAGCCTATCGCTGGCCCAGGGCCTGTCGTTCCTGGCGGCGCGGCTGAAGGACGAGTTCCACGTGCGAGAGGTCCGCTTCGCGCTGGCCGAATCGTCCGGCCGCGCCCAGCTCGACGTCCTGTGGCTCGGCCCGCCGATGTCGTCGGAGACCTCGTTCGCGCTGCAAAGCGACCCGTTCACGCTCGGCGGCGAGGAGAGCCCGCTCACGCTGGCGCAGCTGATCGAGCGCCATGGCGGCGCCGTCTGGTACCAGCGCGACGTGCCGACGCAGAAGGCGTATTTCCGGTTCCTGCTGCCGCTGGCGCCCCAGCGGGCCGCGGTCCGCCCGCAGGCCGCCGCGGCGAGCCGCCCCGAGTTCTACGACTTCGACCTGTTCGCCCTTGCCCAGCGCAGCGACGCGCTCGACGACAGGCCGCTCGCCGGCCTCGCGTACACGGTGTTCGACACCGAGACCACGGGGCTCAATCCGAACGAAGGCGACGAGATCATCGCGATCGGCGCGGTGCGCATCGTCAATGGCCGCCTGCTGCGCGGCGAGACGTTCGAGACGCTGGTCGATCCGCAGCGCAGCCTGCCCGAGTCCGCGGTCGCGGTGCACGGGATCACCGCCGAGGCGGTCAAGGGGCAGCCGCTGCTCGCCGAGGTGTTGCCGAGGCTGCACCGCTTCAGCGAGGACACGGTGCTGGTCGGCCACAACGCCGCGTTCGACATGCGCTTCCTGCAGCTCAAGGAGGCGCAGACCGGGGTCAGGTTCGAGCAGCCGGTGCTCGACACGCTGCTGCTGTCGGCGATCGTCCATCCGGGGCAGGACTCGCATGGCCTGGAGGAGATCGCCGCGCGCCTCGGCGTGCGGGTGGTCGGCCGGCACACGGCGCTCGGCGATGCGCTGCTGACCGGCGAGCTCTTCCTGCGCCTGCTGCCGCTGCTGGCGCAGCGTGGCATCGGTACCTTGGGCGAGGCGCGCCGCGCATCGCAACAGACCTACTATGCGCGGATCCGGTACTGAGGGCCGGCCCGGCGCGACTTCCTTGCGCCGCGGACAGGAAGGGACGAGAGGGGCGGCGATGGGGCGTTGGTCGGCCTGGGCGGCTGCGATTGCAGGTCTGCTGGCCTCGACCGCGGCATCGGCGGGCGGCACGGCCGCCGTGAGCGGCTTCGCGACCGCCGGCGTCACCTGCTCGAACAACCGCACCGCGGACTTCGTCTACGACACCCTGCCGCAGGGTCCGGGCGCGACGCGGCGCTGCGACCCCGGGCTCGACTCGCTGTTCGGAGTCCAGGGCGACTCGGCCGTGACAGGACGGCTGGATGCGAGCCTTCAGCTGGTCGCAAAGCGGACAGCCTCGGACGATTTCAAGCCGGAAGTCACCAACGCCAACCTGCGGTGGCAGGCGGGCGATGCGCTGACCGTCCGCATCGGCCGGGTCAACAACCCGATCTTCCTCTACTCCGACTACCGGCTCGTCCACTATGCGCTGCCGGGCATACGCCCGCCGGCGGAGGTGTACGGACTGTCGCCCAGCTACGTGGTGGACGGCGCCGACGCGAGCTACCGGCAGGTGGTTCGCGACTGGCACGTCGAGCTCTACGGCGGCCTGCACGAAAGCAACATCGACGTCGCGCGCAGCAACAGCACGATCGTCGATACCGCGACGCTGCGGTCGAACGCGACGCTGGTGCTGAGCGGCGAGAAGGGCCCCTGGCTGCTCAAGGGCGGGGCTGCCACCGGACTCGTCACCTACGCGACCGACGCGACGGACGCGCTGTTCGACGCGCTGCGGGCAATCGACGCCGCTTCGCCGGGCGCGGCCGCGCTCGCCGATCAGCTGGACCTCCGCGGCGCGCGCTACAAGCTGTACACGCTGGCCCTGCGCTACGACGACGGCGACTGGGTCGTGGCCGGCGAAGTCGCGCGCCGGACGTTCGCCCGGTCCTATTACCGCGATTCGTCCGGCGGCTATGTCACCGCCGGATACCGCATCGACCGCTGGCTGCCGTATCTCACGATCGCGCGCCGCAAGACGTCCGGTCCGACCGCCGACAGCCGCGCGGGCCCCTTGTCGGCCGAGGTCTCGGCGCTGCTCGCCGCGACGCGCTACGACCAGCGCTCGGCCGGGCTCGGCGTGGCGCGCGAGCTGGGGCCGGGCATCACGCTGAAGGCGCAGATCGAGTGGCTGCGGCCGGATGCGAACTCCTGGGGCGCTTCGCTGACGAACCAGTCGCCGGACTACGGCTACGCGAGCCCGCCCACGTTCCGGCTGATTTCGGTCAACGTGGACATGGTGTTCTGAGCATGGACACCCGGCCACGAGGTTCCGCGGCGCGCCGGTGGCTGCTTGCGGCGTGCACGGCAATCCTGGCCGTTGCCGTAGCCGGGCCCTCGAATCCGCGCGCCGGGGACGGCGGCATCGTGGTCATCACGGGCTTGGACATGCCGGTGCAAAGCCTGACCCGCGAGCAGATCGCCGACATCTTCCTCGGCCGCATGCCGCCCGGGGAGCGCTGGCGGCCGATCGACAGCGACGACGAGGAAGCGCGCGAGAAGTTCTACCGCGGCGTCGCGAACATCTCGTCGAATCGCGCGCGCGCCATCTGGGCGCGCGTTGTGTTCTCCAGTTGGCTGGCTCCGCCTCGGGAGATGACGGCCGCCCAGGCGGCGGCGGCGGTCCGGGAGGAGACGTTCGCAATCGCCTACGTCCGCGAGGACCAGGCGCCGCACGATGTGCGGGTTCTCCTGGCCGTCCCATGACCGGCCGCCCGTCGACGGCTCGACCGCGATGAAGCAGATCCGCTTCCGGCAAAGCCTCGCGGCGAAGCTGACGGCGATCGTCGTCACCACGTTCCTGCTGCTGCTCGCCAGCATCTACCTGGTGACGTACCGCTCGCTGGAGGCGGCGCTGATGGAGAACCTGCGCGCGGACGCCGCCGAGATCTCCGAGCTCCTCAACACGACGGTGGCGTCGGCGAGCAATTCAGGCGCCGCGAGCCTCGGCAACCTGGAGACCTTCCTCGAGGAAATGCAGGCGGCACGCCCGTCGCCCGGCATCACGTACGTGGTCGTCGGCTTCGACGACGGTCGGATCCTGCTCAATGTCGGCGGCCGGGATCGCGCCGTTCCGGCTCCCGACCCGCCGGGCGAGTTCCGCAGCGCGGCCAGGCGCGGGGTGGTCCACATCCGCAACCGCGTGTTGATCGCGGGCAGGGAGGTCGGGTTCCTGCAGTATGGCCTGGGCACGCGAACCGTGATGGAAGCGCTCGACCGGGCGCAGCTCGATGCGCTCGTCCTCATCGTGGGCGCCATGCTGATCGTGTTCGCCGCCGTGGCGGCGGTCGCCCTGCGCTTCGCGCGACAGGTCGCGTCGCTGCGGGCGGCCAGCGGCGAAGTCGCGGCGGGCAACTACGCGATGACGCTGGAGGAATCCGGCGGCGACGAGCTGAGCGCGCTCGCCCGGGCTTTCAACAAGATGTCGGCCGCGATCCGCGCCAGGATCGACCAGGTGACGCAGTTGAACCGCGATCTCGAGACCCGCGTCGAGGAGCGAACGCGCGAGCTGCAGCAGGCGAAGGAGCTCGCGGAGTCGGCCGCGCGCGCCAAGTCCGAGTTCCTGGCCAACATGAGCCACGAGATCCGCACGCCGCTCAACGCGATCACGGGCATGGCGTACCTGATCAGGAAGGAGGGCGTGACCGGCGAGCAGGCGGTCCGCCTCGCGAAGCTGGAAGCCGCGAGCGAACACCTGCTCGGCATCATCAACTCGGTCCTCGAGCTGTCCAAGATCGACGCCGGAAAATCGGTGCTCGAGGAGATTCCGGTCCGGGTCGACGCCCTGCTGGCCGATGTCGCGTCGATGATCCACGACCGCGCGCTGGACAAGCGGCTCGAACTGCTCACCGAGGCGCACGGCGTGCCGGCCGGCCTCGTGGGCGACCCCACGAAGCTGCAGCAGGCGCTTCTCAACTATGCCGCCAACGCCGTCAAGTTCACGGACGCCGGGCGCGTCGTGCTGCGCGTGAAGCCGGTCGAGGAGTCCGAGCGCGACGCGCAGCTGCGCTTCGAGGTCGAGGACACGGGCATCGGGATCGCGCCGGAGACCCTCGGGCGACTGTTCCAGGTGTTCGAACAGGGGGACAGCAGCACCACCCGGAAATACGGCGGCACCGGCCTCGGCCTGGCGATCACGCGGCGGCTCGTGCAACTGATGGGCGGGGAGACCGGCGTGAGCAGCACGCGCGGCCAGGGGAGCGTCTTCTGGTTCACCGTCCGGCTCAGGAAGGGACAGGCGGCGCCCGCGCAACGCGGACCGGCCGGCGACCGCTCCGCGGCCGAGCGGCTCAGGAGCGAGCATGCGGGCCGCCGCATCCTGCTTGCGGAGGACGAGCCGATCAATCAGGAAATCGCGGTCACGCTGCTCGAAGAGGTCGGCCTGACCGTCGACCGCGCCGGCGACGGCGTGAAAGCCGTCAGCCTGGCCGGCGAGCGTGACTACGCGCTGATCCTGATGGACATGCAGATGCCGGACATGGACGGCATGGAGGCCACGCGGCGAATACGCGCCGCGGGGCGGGGCGCACACATTCCCGTGCTGGCCATGACCGCGAACGCGTTCGCGGAAGACCGGGCCCGCTGCCTCGAGGCGGGCATGAACGACTTCCTCGTGAAGCCTGTCGATCCGGACGTGCTTTACGAGACCGTCCTGAAGTGGCTCGCCCCGGGGCCATAGCCCCCGGGG